>NZ_SJER01000004.1:300000-383975 GCF_004785955.1 Halostella litorea
GCTCGACGACGGACACCTCCGCCTCGAACTGCTGTCCGCCCTTCTCGGGTTCCGCAACGTGGATGTCCTCCGGCCGGATCCCGAACGCGATGCCGGTCACGCCGTCGATGTCGGCGGCCAGTTCCTCCGACAGCGGGTACTCGAACGCGTCGGTCATCACGCGGCCGGCCTCGTGTTCCCCGTCGAAGAAGTTCATCGACGGCTCGCCGAGGAACCCAGCGACAAACCGGTTTGCCGGCTCGTGGTAGCATTCGAGGGGCGTGCCGACCTGCTGGAGTTCGCCGCGGTCGAGGATGGCGATCCGGTCGCCCATCGTCATCGCCTCGGTCTGGTCGTGGGTGACGTACACCGTCGTGACGCCCAGTTGCTCCTGGAGGTGCTGGAGCTCCGTACGCATCTCGGCGCGGAGCTTCGCGTCCAGGTTGCTGAGCGGTTCGTCCATGAGGAACACCTCGGGGTCGCGGACGATTGCGCGGCCCAGCGCGACGCGCTGTTGCTGGCCGCCCGAGAGCTCGTTGGGCTTGCGGTCCAGCAGGTCCTCGATCCCCATCATCTCGGCCGTCTCCTCGACGATCGAGGCCACCTCGTCGTTCGGCGTGTCCGTCGACTGTTTGATCCCGAAGGACATGTTCGCCCGGACCGACTTGTGCGGGTAGAGCGCGTACGACTGGAACACCATCGCGATGTCGCGCTCCTGGGCGGAGACGTCGTTGATGGACTCGCCGTCGAGCCGTACGTGGCCGTCGGTGACGTCCTCGAGGCCGGCGATCATCCGGAGCGTCGTCGACTTCCCGCAGCCCGACGGACCGACCAGCACGAGGAAGTCGCCGTCGGGCACCTCGATCGAGACGTCGTCGACAGCGACGACGCTCGCGTCCTCGTCCTGGTACACCTTGGTTATCTCGTCAAGTTCTAGCTCAACCATGTTACACCTGCGTGAGTTCCTGTTTCGAGCCGTCCCGGGGGTTCCGGAGCGCCGCGCCGCTCCCGCCGTCGAAGACGTGGATCCGGTCGGGATCGATGCCCACGACGACTTCCTCCCCGGCGTCGAAGACGTTCATCCCGTCGGTCACCGCCCGCAACACGTCGTGTTCGGTCGTCGTCTCGGAGTGTGCGAGGTGGACCACGTTCCGGTCCCCGTGGGTTTCGTTCACCGTGACGACCATGCGGAACTCGTGGTCGCCCAGGTCAGCGGGGTCCGTTCCCTCGGCGGGTCGGAGGTCGATCGACTCCGGGCGGACCCCGATCACGACGTCCTCGGTCTCACCGACTGCGTCGGCGATCCGCGGCGGGAACGGGTACTCGATGTGCTCGCCGACGAACGTCCCCTCGGACCGACGGCCCGTGAGGAAGTTCATCGAGGGTTCGCCGATGAACCCCGCGACGAACTGGTTCGCGGGCTCGTGGTACACCTCCAGCGGCTCGCCGACCTGCTGCAGGCGGCCGTCGTTCAGCACCGCGATCCGGTCGCCCATCGTCATCGCCTCGGTCTGGTCGTGGGTGACGTACACCGTCGTCACGCCGAGGTCGGCCTGGAGGCTCTGGAGCTCCGTGCGCATCTCCGCGCGGAGCTTCGCGTCGAGATTCGCCAGCGGCTCGTCCATGAGGAACACCTCGGGGTCGCGCACGATGGCGCGGCCGAGCGCAACGCGCTGTTGCTGGCCGCCCGAGAGCTCGTCGGGCTTGCGGTCCAGCAGTTCCGCGATGTCGAGGTCCGCGGCGGTGTCCTCGACCTGCTGGTCCATCCTGGCGGCGGCGGAGTAGCCGGCCTGCTCCTCTCCGTCCTCCGGCTCGTCTACCTCCTCTTCCTCGAGCCCGAACCGGATGTTCTCCCGGACCGTCATGTGCGGGTAGAGCGCGTAGTCCTGGAACACCATCGCGATGTTCCGGTTCTGGGGCACGCGGTAGTTCATGTGCTCGCCGTCGATGTAGAGGTTCCCCGACGTGGGTGATTCGAGGCCGGCGATCATCCGGAGCGTGGTCGACTTCCCACAGCCCGACGGGCCGACGAGCACGAGGAACTCCCCGTCCTCGACGTCTATCGTTACGTCTTCGACGGCGACTTCGCTCCCGTAGCGCTTCGTCAGGCGGTCGAGTTGAATGCGTCCCATGGGTTACCCACTCTCCGTGCGCAGCCCTTTCGCGAACTGTTCGGCGAACGCCACGTACAGGATGATCGTCGGCAGCGCGGCGAGGAACGCCGCGGACATCCGGATCCCGAAGTCGATCCCGGACGTCGACGTCCCGATCGCCGGCAGGATCAGCGTCACCGGCGCGGCGGGGTTGTTCGCGCTCGTGATGAGCGTAAACGAGAACAGGAACTCGTTGTATATCTGCGTGAACTGGTAGATGAACACGACGCCGAACATCGGCTTCGAGATGGGCAACACGATGCGGCGGTAGATCTTCGTGATGCTCGCCCCGTCTATCTTCGCCGCCTCCACCAGCGAGTTCGGGAGCCCCTTGTAGTACGACCGGAACAGGATCGTACAGATGGGGATGCCGTACGCGACGTGCGTGATGACCAGCGGCACGAGCTGGGAGTGGTGGCCCTGCAGCAGCGGCACGGCCGCGAACGTCGGTTCGAGCATCCGCCCCAGCGGGAAGATGTTGTTCCAGAAGCGCGCGAGCGGCACGAGGACGGCCTGGTACGGCACGAACACGCCGACCAGGAACAGCGACAGCAGCGCCAGCTGGCCGCGCCAGCGCACCATCGTGAGGCCGAACGCCGCCATGCTCGCCAGCAACACGTTGATGATGGTCGCCGGGATGGCCATGAGCAGCGAGTTGATGAACGCGGTCGACAGCCGGTCGAATGCGAACTCGAGGTTCGAGAGCGTGAACCCCTGTCCTGCCGGCGGCGCGAACGGCAGCGACCGCGCGACCGCCTCGTTCGTCTTCAGCGCCGTCATGATGCCGGTCTGAAGGGGGACGAGGAAGAAGCCGAGGAAGAGCACGACCAGCGTGTACTGGCCGACCCGCCTGAGGCTGACGTCCTCGACGAGCGATACGACGTCGATGTTCGGTCGGGATGTGGACTGAGACATGTTAGAGGCTCCCCTGTCGGTACTGGTAGTAGAGGTACGGTGCGATCACGCCGAGCGCGAGCAGCAACAGCATGGTGGCGATGGCCGCGCCGTACGCCCACTTCCCGAACTTGAACGCCTGCCGGACCATCAGCGTGGCGAGGATGTCCGTGCCGTTCGGCGGCCGGTACTGCCCGACCAGCGCGTAGAGGAAGGTAAACGCCTTGAGCGCGAACACCATCAGCACGACGGCGGCGCTCACCGACGACTCCTTCAGCTGGGGGATGATGATGCTGACGTACGTGCGGAACGTGCTCGCGCCGTCGACCCTCGCGGCCTCGAACTGGTCCGACGGGATCGACTGCAGCCCCGCCAGATACACCACCATCGCGTAGCCGCTGAACTGCCACACCAGCGCGAAGATGACCGCCGCGAGCGCGAAGTCGGGGTTGCCGAGCCAGTTGATCGACTCGAAGCCAAGTCCCTCGATTATCACGGTGAGCACGCCGTTTTCCTGGTTGTACATCCACAGCCAGAGCTGTGCGGTGACGACGAACGACAGCGCCATCGGCAGCAGGTAGGCCGTCTGTATCTTCTCCTTGAACCTGATGCCGTGGTCGAGCAGCACCGCGAGGAACAGCCCCAGTCCGAGCGAGACGCTGGTGAACGCGACCAGCAACACGAAGTTGTTGAACGCGGCCCGGCGGAACGCCTCGTTGCCGACCGCCGTCCGGTACATCTCGAGGTCGAAGCTCTCGAACGTGGGCTGGCTGAGCCCGGCGTAGTCGGTGAACGATATCGCGAGGTTGTAGCCGATCCCGCCGTAGACGGCGACGGCCATGAGGAGAAACGGGATGCCCCAGTACGGCGACGACCTGACGAAGTCGCTGTTCAGGAAGTACCTGAGCTTCGTCCGCCAGCCGACCGGCTCCTCGTCCGGCATCTCGGGGTCGTTGGTGGGTTGTGTTGCCATCGAGCTAGTCATCTATGCGCTACTGGGAGACGGCTTCGAGCAGCCCGTCGGCGGCGGCCTCCGCGTCGTAGGGGCCCATGAAGTTGTTCCCGATAGCGCTCTTGCAGTCGTTCATGGCTTCGGGTTCCACGGCGAGGCCGTGGGCTATCGTCGGCGGGTAGGCGTCCGAACTCGTGAGGTCCTCGTAGGTCATCGCGAGGAAGTCGGTCAGTTCGCTCGAATCGATGTCGGTCCGGAGCGGCACGGAGCCCTTGAGGTTGTTGAACGCGACCTGGGCCTCCTTCGTGCCGATGAACTTCTGCCACGACACCGTCTTCTCCCGCGTCGGGTTGCTCCCCGGCGTGACGAAGGCGTCGACGTGGTAGAAGTACAGCCCCTCGGTCCCCGGGAACGGGATCCAGTCCCACTGCTCGCCGTAGTTGAACTCGTCGTCGGCGCGGAACATCCCGTACAGCCAGTTCCCGCCGTGGATGCACGCCGCCTCGTCGGCGATGAGCTTCTGGGCGGCCTGCGTGTACCCGATGGACGACGCGTCCTCGGTGATGTAGTTCTCCTGGATCTCCTGCAGCGTTTCGAGGGCGTCGATGACGGCGCCCCTGTCACCGTCGCCCGCGATGAAGTCCTCGTACGCCTCGACCCCGCTCTGGCTCGTGAGGATCTGCGCCCACGTCTGGAGCCCGAGGAACGGGGCCTGCATCCCGTGGGCGAACGCCGTGTAGTCCGTCTCCGAGTCGATGGTTTCGAGCGCGTCGACGAAGTCCGGCACGCTCCCCAGGCTCGACGGGTCGATGCCGGCCTCCTCGAACGCCGCCGTGTTGTAGAACAGGTTGTTCAGTCGGTGTGACCCGATCGGGACGGCGGGCATCTTGTCGTTGAACGTACAGAGGTCGACGACCCGGTCCTGCATGCTGTCCTTGTAACCCTCCGCTTCCCAGACGTCCTCCTCGAGGTCCATGAGGCTCCCGCGGTAGCGTTCGAGGTTCTTGCCCGGCCAGTTGGCGAACGCGCCCATCGGGTTCGAGTTCGTCAGCCGGCGGAGCACCGTCGTGTTCAGCTCGACGTTCCCCTGCCCGCCGACCGCCTTGATGTTCGAGTCGAGGTCGGGGTACTCGTCGTTGAACAGTTCGGTGAGCTCGTTGATCGCGTCCGAGCCGTCGCCGCCCGTCCATCCGTGGAGCACCTCCAGCGTCTCGTCGCTGCTCTCGTCGCCGCCGAGACAGCCGGCCGCGCCGGCCGCGACCGCTCCCGCGATACCACCGAGATACGCACGTCTGTCGATACCGGCCACCTGATCGTTACTATCGACCATGTACATTACCACACATGCATAACAGTATATAAATCTACTGGAGAGGGTGAAAACCGACCCCACGCATTGGGATACCACGCCCGCCAGTTCACCGCGTAACCGCGGTGAGAGACGCTGTCGGTGGCGATTTTCCTATTGGCTGTGCTAGCCTGCTGTCGGCAGTACACCTCGGTCTCTCCGGTCTTGGCCGCGTGGGTGGTGTGGTTCCGGTATCAGCGGATAACAGCCCGCGTTGCCGACGCGGCCCCCGGGCATCGACTGACGGTCGAGGTACCGGCCGTCGGCGCACGTCTCCCGCTGGCCCCGACCAGTACGGCGATTCGATCACGATCGACCGTGTCGATATGGTTCCGGCCACAGCGGAACGGCGGCGTGGCTATCCGCGGGAGCGGCGGGGAATAGCGGACTGATTACGAACATAGATATGTAAAGAAACGAGCGATTGATTTCCGGTGTCAGCGGAAAACCGCGGGAAACGCAGGGGCGACGGAGCGGGGGGCTACCTGACCTCGTCGGCAATGCCCAGCGTGCCGAGGCGCGATGGCGGGACGTGTTCGGGTCCTCCGGATCGTAATATCTGCCGCTACCCAAATCGACCTGCGTGTGAAAGCTGAACCGAGCGGTTGCATGACGGATACGAACGAGAACTACGTTAACGGAGAGTGGGTTCCGGCGGCGACCGGCGAGACAGTCGACGTCGTGAACCCCGCGAACCCCGACGAGGTCGTCGCACGCTACCAGCAGTCCGGCACCGAGGCCGCGACCGACGCGGTCGAGGCCGCGGCCGACGCCGCCTCGGACTGGGCCGACACGCCCGGGCCGGACCGCGGCGCGGTCCTCCGCGATGCCGGCGCGATCCTGGACGACAGGAAGGACGAACTGACCGATCAACTCGTCGCCGAGGAGGGCAAGGCCCGCCCCGAGGCGGCGGGCGAGGTACAGCGGGCCATCGATATCTTCTACTACTTCGCGGAGAAGGCCCGCGACCTCGGCGGGAGCCTGAAGTCGGCGAGCGGTCGCGACACCTCCCTCTACACGGTCGAGGAGCCGGTCGGCGTCGCGGCGCTCATCACGCCGTGGAACTACCCCATCGCGATCCCGGCCTGGAAGCTCGCGCCGGCGCTGGCCACCGGCAACAGCGTCGTCCTCAAGCCGGCGAGCGCCGCGCCCGGCCCGGCCGTCGCGCTCGCGGAGGCGCTCGACGAGGCGGGGCTGCCGGACGGCGTCCTCAACCTCGTCACCGGCCCGGGCAGCAGCGTCGGCAGCACGTTCGTCGAACACGACGCCGTCGACGCCGTCTCGTTCACCGGCAGCAGCGAGGTCGGCGAGATGGTGTACGACCAGGCGACCGACGCCGGCAAGCGCGCCCAGATGGAGATGGGCGGGAAGAACCCGACGGTGGTCGGCGCGTCGGCCGACCCTGCGGAGGCCGCGGAGATAGTCGCGAACGGCGGGTTCGGGACGACCGGCCAGTCTTGTACCGCGTGTTCCCGCGCCGTCGTCCACGAGGACGTGTACGACGAGTTCGTCGACGAACTGGTTGCGCGGGCGGAGGCGATCGACATCGGCCCCGGCAGCGACGCCGAGATGGGCCCGCAGGTCAGCGAGAGCGAGCGCGACGGCACCCTTGAGTACATCGGGATCGCCGAGGACGAGGGGGCGACCCTCGCCGCCGGCGGCGGCGTCCCCGCGGAGTACGACGAGGGCTACTTCGTGGAGCCGACGGTGTTCACCGACGTCGAGCCGGACTACCGGATCGCCCAGGAGGAGGTGTTCGGGCCGGTCGTCGCGGTCATCGAAGTCGAGGACTTCGACGAGGGCCTCGCCGTTGCCAACGACGTCGAGTACGGCCTCTCCGCCAGCGTCGTCACCGACGACCACACGGAAGCAAAGCGGTTCCTCTCGGAGGCCGAGGCCGGCGTGGTGAAGGTCAACGAGAAGACGACCGGGCTGGAACTGCACGTCCCCTTCGGCGGGTTCAAGCGCTCGTCCTCGGAGACGTGGCGCGAGCAGGGCGACGCCGGCATCGACTTCTACACCATCAGCAAGACGGTGTACGACAACTACTGAACCGGCCGCAGCCGGGGGACGGGACGGCTGCGCGTCTGTGACGTCGCACGGACGCGCGGCCGGACGGGGCTTCAGTCCGATCCGGTGTGGATCGTGACGAAGCCGTCGAAGTTGAGGATGACGCGCTGGGCGAAGTCGCCGAAGATGGCCTTGCCGGCCGGCGAACGGCGCTCGCTGGTGATGAAGACGTGGTCGCAGCCGAAGTCCTCGGAGGCGTCGAGCGTCGCCGTCCCGTAGCCGCCGTCGATGACGCGGACGACGGCCTCGTACTCGACGTCGGCCCCGTCGAGCGTCTCCTCGACGTACGCTTCGAGCGCATCCTCGGCCGCGTCGACGAACTCGGCCTGGTTGTCGTAGGTGACGCCCTCGACGCCGCCCAGCGCCTCGAACTTCTCGACGCCGGACCCGAGCTGGCGCTCGGTGGCGAACGTCAACACGACGAGCGGGGCGTCGGCCCCGCGCGCTTGCTGTGCGGCTTCCCGGAGGAGCCCCTCGTGTGGCTCCGCGTCCTTGATGACGACTAACCCTCGGTCCATAGTCGACGCGAGGAACCGCTGTGCGTTAAAAGTACCGACGGCGCGCCGGCGCGCCCGGCAAAAATCCATCATTCGTGTAACCGTTCCACAAATATTTATAACCGTGCAGTGAGGTGTTCCCATCCGGAGAATGTCAGCAACGTTTCCAGCGTTAGCAGCGTTACTCATCGGTGTGGCAGTCGTCGTACTGTTCCTCGTCGTGTGGGACCTCCCCGCGTTCGTTGGGCTGGTGCTCTCGGCGTTCATCGTCGGCACCGTGAACGCCTACTTCCTCCCGGAGGTCGCGTTCGGGAGCATCCCGAGCCAGGTCGCCGCCGCGTTCGGGGAGAACATGGCCGGGATCGGTATCCCGATCCTGATGGCCGCCATCATCGGAAAGTCGATGACCGAGTCGGGGGCGGCAAACCGCATCGTCCGGTCGTTCCAGGCGGTCCTCTCCGACGAGAACGCCGACTTCGCCCTTTGGGGGAGCAGCACGATCCTCTCCATCCCGGTGTTCTTCGACAACGTGTTCTACCTGATGGCCCCGCTCGCCCGCTCGATGCGCGCACGAATCGGGGGCAACTACGCCCTCTACATCGCCGTCGTCGGCGGCGGCGGGACCGCCGCACACGCGTTCGTGCCGCCGACGCCCGGTCCCCTTGCCGTCGCACAGGAGTTGGGTGCCGGCGAGTCCATCCTCGGGATGACGATCGTCGTCGGCCTCGCGGTCGCGATCCCGTCCGCGCTCGTCGCCGGCGTCGGCTACGGCCGGTTCATCAACAAGCGCATGGAGATCCCGCTCCGGGACTCGATGGGGACGACCGCCGAGGACTTGGAGCGGCAGGCCCAGAAGTCCGCGGGGAACCTGCCGGGGTTCTTCGAGTCGCTGCTGCCGGTCCTCGTCGCCGTCCTGTTCATCGCCTCCGGTACGTTCGTGGACACCTTCGAGGGGACGTACCCGACGCTGGAGCGCTTCCAATCGGTCACGAACTTCGTCGGCGACGCGAACTTCGCGCTGACGATCGCGGCCATGGTCGCCGCGCTGACGTACCTCCGCATGGACGACTTCCCGCGGCAGGTCTGGCAGGACGAACTCACCGAGGCGCTGCAAAACGGCGGTAACATCGCCGCCATCACGGCCGCCGGCGGCGCGTTCGGCGCGATGCTGGCCGCCTCCAACATCGGCGGCGTCATCGCGGACGCGCTGAGCGACGTCGGTATCGGGCTGCTCGTCACCGCGTGGCTCATCGCCGCCATCGTCCGCATCGCCCAGGGGTCGGCGACCGTCGCGATGATCACGACCGGCGGCATCATGGCCCCGCTTGTCCCCGATCTCGCGGTCCACCCGGCCTACCTCGTCGTCGCCATCGGCGCGGGCGGCATCACCACGTCGTGGTACAACGACTCCGGCTTCTGGATCGTCAAGGAGATCGGCGGCCTCACGCAGGCCGAGACGTTCAAGGCCTGGACCGCGGTCACGTCGATCCTCTCGGTCGTCGCGCTGTTTATCATCCTGCTGTACTCGACGCTGTTCCCGCTCGCGTAGCGCGAGAGCGGCGTTTCCGTCCGCGGTGTATCGTTTTCCGCACGCCAACGTCCCGAGTCAGAATCGTCCGGTATGCGTCACTTCTTCCGTCACTCCGTCTCGCTTGAGAAACCTGCGGACGGCCGGCCCTAGTCCAGCGTGACCGTCGTCCCCGACGCCGCCGATTCGTGGAGGGCTTCGAGGACGCGCATGTCGTAGCGGCCGTGTTCCCCGTCCGCGTAGATCGGCTCGCCCGAGAGCACGCGGTCGGCGAAGTAGTCGAACTCCTCGGTCATCTCGTTGACGTCGTCCGCCGACGCCGAGAACTCCCGGTCGCCGGTTTCGAGCGAGAGCGCACACTCCATGTGGAACGCCGGCGAGAGCGTGAGTTGCCCCTCGGTCCCCGTGATCGTCAGTTCGGTGTCCTCGTAGGCGTTCTGCGTCGCGGTGAACGCCGCGTGGACGCCGTCGTCGTAGACGGCGGTGGCCGTCGAGCGCTCGTCAGGGACGTCCGCGAAGGCGTCGTGGGTCGACGCCATCTGGGCCTGCACCGAGACCGGGTCCGAGTCGAGGACGAACCGCGTCGTGTTGATCGGATAGATGCCCAGGTCCATCATCGACGTCCCGTAGCCGGTCGCGTCCGGGTCGAGCCGCCACTGGTCCGGGTCGTCGATGATCGAGAGCAGCGACTGCGAGTTGTTCCCGTATACCTGAACCGGCTCGCCGATGGCCCCGCTCTGGACCAGTTCGCGCGCTCGCCGCACCGCCGGCTCCGTATGCATCCGGTAGGCGACCATCAGCGGGATCCCGCCGTCGTCGGCCGCCTCGACCATCCGGTCGGCGCGCTCGACGCTCGCCTCCATCGGCTTCTCGCAGAGCACGGCCTTGCCGAGGTCGGCGGCCGTCTCGACGTATTCGAGGTGGTAGGCGTTGGGCGTCGCGACGTAGACGGCGTCGTACTCGTCGCTCGCCTCGCCGTCGTGGTACTCCGCGCCGGAGATTGCGTGGGGTACGTCGGCCTCGTCCGCGAACCGCTCCGCTTTCTCCCGCGAGCGGCTCACGAGCACCGTCGCCTCGCAGAGGTCCGTGTCCCGGATCGCGGGGATGGCCTCGTCGATGGTCCACCAGCCGAGCCCGACGAGCGCGAGCCTGAGCGTTCCCTCCGTCGTCCCCTGCCAGTCCCGTTCCGTGAACGAGTCGACCGTTTCTGGGATACCCATACCACGCCTTCGGCGGGGAAGTGTCATAAATGGTCATGCCTCGACGCTGGTTTCGACGAACGTCGTATAAAGAATTATGTGTCCGTCGAACACACCGACCCGTATGCGCTGGAAGTGCCCACGGTGTTCCGGTAGCGTGAAGCGTAGAAACGGCTCGCTCGTCTGTGATACCTGTGGCCACGCGCCCAGACACGGCGCGGACTGACCGCTCGCCGAGCAGTCGGTCCGGGTCGGTGCGGTGCGCGCGGTCGAACCATGAGGGTCCGGGGTCGTCGGTGTCCCGCCTGCCGACACGGGCGGGTCGGGTGGCCGTCGGCTACAGCTGTTCGACGGGGTTCACCAGCGTCCCGACGTTCTCGATCTCGATGTTGACGACGTCGCCCTCCTCCAGGGTGAAGCCGTCCGGCGGGATGATCGACGTCCCGGTCAGGAGCGCGGTCGACTCGGGGACGTAGTTGTAGCGGCGGAAGAACTCCGCCAGTTCGTCGCAGGTCCGGACCATCTCGCTCGTCGACGTCGACTCCGTGAACGCGACGTCGCCGTCGCGCTCGATGGTGAGCGTCATCTCGACGTCGTGGGGGTCGCCGATGGTCTCCTCGGTGACGATGCAGGGCCCGATCGCGCAGCTCTTGTCGTAGATCTTGCTCTGCGGGAGGTAGAGGAGGTTCTCGCGTTCGATCTCGCGGCTACAGACGTCGTTGCCGACGGTGTAACCGACGATCTCCCCGTCGTGGAGCACCATCGTGAACTCGGGTTCCGGCACGTCCCAGTCGGAGTCCCCGCGGATGCCGACGGCGTCGTCCGGGCCGACCGTCCGCGTCGGCGTCGCCTTGAAGTACACCTCGGGGCGGTCGCCCTCGTACGCGCCAAGGTACGCCTCCTCCAGGCCGCCTTCCCCCTCGCGGGACTCCTGACTGATGGCGTACGTGACGCCCGCGCCCCACACCTCGTCGGGGTCGAAGGGCCGGATCAGGTTGTCACGGACCGTCTCACGGTCGATATCCGGCGCGTCCGCGAGGTGGCGGCGCGCGACGTCGTCGACGTTCTGGTCCGTCAGCGACGCGGCGTCGGCGAGTTGCATAAACGAACTCGGCCCGGGCTCCGTCGCCGTCAGGTCGTACGTGCCCTCCCCGTCCTCCGCAATGAGCGACACAGTTTCGTCTCTCTGTATGCGGTAGTATCGCATATCCCCACGTGTACTACCGACCGGTAAATATCTTTGTGTTTCGGCTGAATCTAAGCGTCCGGTGATGCCGGACGGCGATCCTGCTGAGATTTACGAACATATGGTTGTAAACTAACCCTGAGAGGGGATCGATCCCGATGGTCCCGTCGGGGCCCGTTCCGGCGATGGCGGAAACGAGGCAGCCCGCCGGTGACCCGAACTAGTTGGACGAGGATTCGTAGGATGTCGGGTCGATAGTACCGTCGCGCCGACGCGCTGACCCGCCGACAGGCTCGGCTACCGAGTCGGAACGAACGCGGGTCGGGACGCGGCCGAACGAACCGCGGGCGATGCACCCGCGCGGAAAAGGTGGGACCTGCAGTCTGCGGTTACCGCCTGTCGACTTCGCGTTTCTCCCAGTCCTTCTCGAAGAGGTTGATGGTGTGGACCTTGTCCTCGGTGTAGGCGTGTTCCTCGATGACGTCGTGGTTGAGTTCGATGCCGTAGCCCGGCCCCTCGGGCAGCTGGACGTAGCCGTCCTCGACCTCCAGCGGATCGACGAGCAGGTCGTCGACCCAGTCGACGTCGTACGTCTGGAACATCTCCTGGATCCGGAAGTTCGGGACCGAGGTACAGAAGTGGGAGTAGATCGCTCCCGCGACCGGCCCCTGCGGGTTGTGCGGGGCGATGTCGACGTGGTCGGCCTCCGCGAGCCCGGCGATCTTCTTCCCCTCGGTGATCCCGCCGGTGTTCATCAGGTCGGGCTGGAGGACGTCGACGTCCGTCCGCGTGACCAGCTCGTAGAACTCGTGTTTGGTCATGTGGCGCTCGCCGGTCGCGACCGGGATCGGCGACTTGGCCGCGACCTCACGCAGGCTGTTGATCGAGTCCGGCGGGCACGGCTCCTCGTACCAGGTGGGGTCGAACTCGTCGAGCTTCCGCGCGATGTCGACCGCCTGTCCGGCCGAGAACCGGCCGTGACACTCGATGAGCAGGTCGACGTCGGGGCCGACGGCCTCGCGGACCGCGCGGACGATGTCGACCGCGTGGTTGACGTCCTTCTTCGGCATCGACTGCCAGGCGGTGCCGAACGGGTCGAACTTCATCGCGTCGTAGCCGTCGTCGACGACGCGTTCGGCGGCCTCGGCGAACCCCTCGGGCTCTCCCTGGGTGTCCGTGTACCAGCCGTTCGCGTACGCGCGGAGTTCGTCGCCGTGGACGGAGCCGCCGAGCAGCTCGTACACCGGCTTGTCCAGCAGCTTCCCCTTGATGTCCCAGCAGGCCATGTCGACGGCCGAGCAGACGGTGGTGTTGATGACGTTCTTCGAGAACCACTCGTCGCGGTACATCTCCAGCCAGATCTGCTCCGTGTCGAAGGGGTCCTTCCCGACGAAGAAGTCGGACATCTCATCGAGCGCCTTCGCGACGGTGCGTGGCTTGTCGTGTGTCGTCGCCTCGGCGATCCCGGTCACCCCGGCGTCCGTCTCGAGTTCGACGAACACCCACGGCTTCCACGGGTTGGCGACGAGATAGGTCTCGACGCCGGTGATACTTACATCTGACATTGCGTTCCATCCCTCACGCAGGTCCGTATTAAATATATTCATGTGACACCGCCCCCCGCTGGCGCTATCACAGTCGGTTTCTTTCCGCCATCGGCGGAACGCCTATATGCTCCCGTGCTAACAGCACCTGTATGGCAACACAGGACGCGCCGGTCGGGTCGGTTCAGACGACGGTGACGATCATCCAGGCGCTCCGCGACCTGGAGAGCACCGGCGTCTCCGAGCTCGCCGACCACCTCGACCTCCCGACGAGCACGGTGTTCGACCACCTCCGGACGCTGGAGACCAACGGGTTCGTAGTCAGCGACGGCGACGGCTACCGGATCGGCACCCGCTTCCTGGAGATCGGGGGGTACGCCCGGAAGCAGGATCCGGTGTACAAGGTGGCCGAGCCGGAGATCCAGAAGGTCGCACACCAGACCGGCGAGCACGCGAACCTCGTTATCGAGGAGTTCGGTAAGGGGGTGTTCTACGCCAAGGCCGAGGGCGAGGACGCGTTCCAGCTCGACACCCACGTCGGCAAGCAGGTCCACCTCTCGACGACGTCGGCGGGCAAGGCGATCCTGGCCGAGTTCACGGACGAGGAGATCCACGCGATTCTCGACGAGCACGGCCTGCCGGAGATCACCGAGCACACGATCACCGACCGCGACCGCCTCTTCGAGGAGATAGCGGAGTGCCGCGAGCGCGGGTTCGCCACCGACGACGAGGAGCGCATCCCGGGCGTGCGCTGTGTCGGCGCGGCGATCACCGACGACGACGGCGACGTGCTCGGCGCGGTCAGCGTCTCCGGCCCGAAAAGCGGCATGCAGGACGAGCGGTTCCACGACGCGATCCCCGACCTCGTGCTCCGGACCGCGAACGTCATCGAGGTCAACATGAAGTACCGGTGACCGTCCGCAGGAGCCACACACTACCCCTCCCGACGCGCCCGCTCACGCCTCCCGCCACGCCGGCCGGCCGTCCTTCGTCGTCCGCGCCACGTCGCCGCGCTCGACGCGGGCCGCGAGATGCCCCGACAGCGGGTACGCCAGGTCGACGTCCAGGCCGTAGCTCCCCCGGCGTTCCACCACGCCGTCAATCGCCTCACGGAGCGTGATCGGGCCGTCCTCCGCGACGAGGTCAAGCGCCAGCGCGTCCAGTTCCGACGCGAAGGCGAGCGACTCGTCGAGGAACGACTCGACGGCGGCCCCCTCGAAGGGCTCGTAGTGAGTCAGCGACAGCGTGTCGAGCGACAGCGCGCGCAGCAACTCGACCGTGTTCTCGTACTCGGGGCACAGGTAGTACGGCGGCGGCTGGATGTACTCGCCGTCGACGGTGAACACGCCCCGGCCGAACGCCGGGTCGCCCCCCACCACGACGTCGTACTCCGGGTCGTAGACCACGAGGTGTCCGCGTGTGTGCCCGGGCGTATGGAGCAGTTCGACGTCGCGGTCGGCGAGGGCGATCCGTTCCCCGCCGCGGAGGCCGATGTCGATCCGATCGTCCGGGCCCATCATCTCCCGAAGCCACTCGCGCGTCTCGTCGTCGTACGCGACGCCGTGGTCGTCGGCGAACATGCCGTAGCGCTCGCGCATGATGGCGTCGACGCTCTCCATCAGGGCGACGTCGGCCTCGTGTGCGGCGAGCGTGACCCCGGGCGCGTGGTCCCGGAGCGTCCGGTTTCCGCCGTGGTGGTCGGCGTCGGCGTGCGTGACGACGGCCAGGGACACGTCCGACAGATCCCATCCCTCGCTGTCGAGGTACGGTTCGTACACCGTCGTCGGCGCGTCGACGACGCCCGGGTCGACCAGGACCGGCCCGTCGGCCCCGTCGAGCACGTGGTAGCCGTGGCGTTTCCCGTCGATGACCGTCTCGACGCGGGTGATTCCGGGCGCTATCGTCGTGGCTTCCGGTTCTCGCATCGCGGTCGGGACGTTTCCGGCCTACCTACTAAAACGTTCAGCCGGCCGACCCGTTGGGACGCCGCTCAGTACGCCGCGTCGAGGATGGCCTCGTCGAGGTCGTCGAACCGGTCGAGGTAGGCCAGCCGTTCCTCGCGGAGCGCCGCCCGCGCGGACTCGAAGTCGTCGACGCGGTCAGGCACGTCGTACGCGTCGACGTCGATGCCCGGCACGTCGGTCGGCACCGTCAGCCCGAGCGCCGGGTCGGTCTCCCACTCGATGCTCCCCCGGGCGACGCCTTCGAGGATGGCGACGGTCTCCTCGACGCCCACGTCGAGGGGGTCGTCCGTGCCGACGACGCCCGTGTTGATGACGTAACACTCGACGTCGAGTTCGGCGATGAGGTCGCGGAACCGGTTGCCCTCCGCGCCCTCGGAGCCGACGATGAAGGGGTTCGTGCCGACGACGCGGATCGCCTCCCCGGCCCGCGAGGGGTCGCCGGCGCTCGTCTCGACCGACTCGCCGAGCATGAACGCGACCGCCGCCTGCTCGCTGTCGAGACGGGCGATCGGCGGCATCAGCGGGTTGCGCGTGATGAAAAACACCTGGTCGACGTCGGGCAGGTCGACGTCGTCGGACGCGCTCGCCAGCACCTCTCGGCGGACGACCGCCCGCGCGTTGCGGCCATGGCGCGGCTCGTCGAAGTGGACGGTGCCGTCGTCGTCGACGGCGACGTTCTCAAGCACCGCGCTCCCGTCGGTGGCCGCCCCGTGCAGTTGCGGCTGTTCGTCGGCCTCCAGCCCGATGGTCTTGATGTACAGGCCGCCGCCCTCGCTGCCGGCGACCGTCCCGGAGGGCAGGAGCGCACAGACGTCGTCCTGGATCATCTCCACGCCCTCGGGGTCGTCCAGTCGGAGGCCGTGGCTGGTCAGCGTCGACTTCCCCGTCCCGGAGAGGCCGAGGAACAACTGGCCCACTTCGCGGCGGCCGTCCCCGTCGTCTAGGGTGACCCGTTTGCTGCCGGCGTGGAGGCCCAGCCCGCCCCGCTGTTTCGCACGGAGCATGAACAGCCGGAGGAACGACTTCTTGGCCTCCCCCGTGTAGTCGCTGCCCAGCACCGTCGTCAGGCCAGCGTCGGGGAGCACCCGAATGACCGGCTCCTCCCTCGCGTCGGGAAGCTGGACCGTGACGAAGTCCGGTTCGCCGCCGTCCGACGGTTCGAGGAGCTTCGCCCACGCGAGGGCGATGCGGCCGTACTCCTTCGGGAGGTAGAGCCGGCAGACGTGGGAGGCGTCCGGGTGTCGCCCGACGACGCGGTCGACACAGACCACGTCGTTGTCCGGGTCCGACACCCAGTCTACGCCCGCCTCGAAGACCGAAAGGTCCGCCCCGTCGAAGGAGTCGTCGACGGCGTTCGCGGTCCGGTCGGCGCTCCGCGAGCGGTACTCGCTGGTGTAGGCCGGCGACCCGTACTCGGTCGTCGTCTCTAGCGGGGCCGAGAACTCCCGAAGCGCCTCCAGCGACGGGTTGTACGTGACGTGGTCGGCCGCCTCCGGGTCCGGATACGTGTCCGGCATCGGCCACTCAGTGGCGTCTGTCATTCTACGGGGTACTCGGCCGGATTGTTCCATAAGTGTGTTGATGTCGGGGTTTTCTCGAGCGAGATTAACTCACGATCGGGTATATCGTTTGGCGTTCATGGAGGTAGCCGTCTGCGTCTCGGGCGCGTCGGTTCGGGTCGTGCTTCAGAATCGTTGGAGGGGCCGAACTCTCCCCAGACCGGGTTTCGAGTAGCCGTAACTACCTCTCCAAAATATAGTATGTAAATGTTATACTTCTACCCGCAATTCATTACTAGTAGTTCGAATATCCGTCTCTGGTGGCTTGAGAAGGCAGTCCTACTTCGCCTAACCAGGGTACTGATCCTATAGAGAACTGACCGAAAAGCTTGATTTTTGCCCCTGTTTCTCTCGACTGCATCTGAAAATGCGGAAAATCTGACCGAAACCAGATCTTTGGACGGCTATTCCACGGGGAATTGCTAATTCCATCGAAACAAGTATTGGATAGATTTTGTAAACTCAAACATATTCAAATTCGTATATAACAACCGCGAGTTGAAACCCCACTCACCGGTAGCTGACGTCGACCCACACCTCCGTCCCGCTGTCGGGGTCGACGGCGGCCCGGACCTCCGGAACTAGCGAGTCGCGGACGCAGTCCCGCCAGACATCCATCTCCCGTTCGAGGTACTCCTCGACGGTCGCCTCGTCGACGTCGTCCCCGCCGTCGACGCGGGCGGCCCGCCGCGCGTCCTCACGGGTCGGGATCCGGACCGTCGTCCGTTCGGGGTCGTCGCCGCGGTAGTTCTCGACGAACAGTTCGGGCGGGAGGTCGAGGGGCGTCGCGCCCGCCGCCCGATCCGTCGCCTCGTCGTCGCTAATGGTCAGTTCCGCGCGCTTCTCGCCGTCGAGCGGCGGCGAGACGCGGAGCACGTGGCGACGCCCGACGGCGTCCTCGTCTCGGTTCCGCTCGAAGGCGGCGATGACGGCTTCGGGATCGACGACGACGGTTTCGATCCCCGCGGTCGCCGCGGCGTTCCGGTGTTCCATGCGAGTGCAGTCGGGCTACTCCCCCTTGATAGCTCCCCCCGGACGGTCGCCCGGCCGACGCGCCTTTCGTTACCTTACTGGGGTGTATCGGTCGGAAATTCCGCTCCCCGGATCTCGAAGCGCGCCCCGCCCGTCTCGCTCTCGGCGACCGTGACCTCCCAGCCGTGGGCTTTCGCGATCCGGGCGACGATAGAGAGCCCGTACCCCGTGCCGTCCTCGCGCGTCGAGTACCCGTGCTCGAACACGTCGCCCCGGGCCGGTTCGGGGATGCCCGGCCCGTCGTCCTCGATGAACAGCCCACCGTTCGGGAGCGGCCCGACGCGAACCGTGACGTCGCCGCCGCCGTGTTCGACCGCGTTGCGGAACACGTTGGCGAAGATGTCCCGCAACCTGCTCCGGTCGGCCTCGACCGTCCCGAGGCCGGGTTCGACGACCAGTTCCGCCCGACGCGTTTCGGCGGTCCGCCACGATTCGCGGACGCACGCTTCCACGTCGACGGGCTCGGTCGCGCCGATGGACTGGCCCTCCTTCGAGAGGGTCAACACGTCCTCGACGAGCGTGTCGATCCGGTCGAGCGCCTCGGCGGCCCGGTCTATCTCCGGAACGTCGTGTTCCTCCTGGGCCAGTTCCGTGTACCCCTGTGCGACCGAGAGCGGATTTCTGATGTCGTGTGCCAAAAGGTCCGCGAACTCGTCGAGGCGTTCCTTCTGGTCGTGGAGTTCGCTTTCCCGGCGGCGACGCTCCGTGATGTCCCGGATGATCCCGGTGAAGTATTGGTCGCCGCCGTGTTCGTGCTCCCGGAGGCTGATCAGCGTCGGCACCTCGTGGCCCTCCTTGTGCAGCGCCGGGAGCTCGATCCCGTCCCAGTCGATGTTTCGCTCGCCGGTTCGGACGTACGCTGCCAGCGCGTCTGCATGTGTCTGCCGGAGCCGCTCCGGGATGATCTTCATCTTCGAACTCCCGACCAGTTCGTCGGGCGCGTAGCCGAGAATGTCCTCGACGGCGGGGTTCGCGTAGACGATCCGGCTCTCCTCGTCGATCGTCAGCATCCCTTCCGCGGCGTTTTCCACGAGGGTTCGATAGAACCCCTCGTAGTCGTCCGGTAGCGATCCCGGATTCATCAGTTTACTATCAATACCACACGGGTTCGTCCAGTATAGCTTTGCTGGTACTACAGGGGGGACGGCGGGAAACGCGATAGCCGACGCGTTCAGACGGGTGCAAGGGGACTGCTCCCCCCGGAGTCCTCTAGCTCCGTCCCCTGGGCGTGGAGACGGGCGCTCCAGGTACTGGCTGCCGGTACTACCCGAGGTACGCGACGGCGTCGAGTTCGACGCGCACGTCGCCCGGGAGCCGAGCGACCTCGACGCAGACCCGCGCCGGGGGGTCACCCGGGAACCGCGCGCCGTAGGCCTCGTTGACGCGGTCGTAGTCGTCCATGTCGGCGACGTAGACGGTCACCTTCACGACGTCGCTCAGGCCGTCGCCGCCCGCCGCGGTCACCACCGCGGCCAGGTTGTCGAGCACGCGGTCGGTCTGTGCCTCGATGCTCCCTTCGACCTCCTCGCCCGTGTCGGGGTCGACCGGGCCGAAGCCGGAGACGTACAGCGTGTCGCCGGCGCGGACCCCCTGCGAGTAGGGGTTGTCGGTGCTCGGTGCGTCGTCCGTGCGGACGCGTTCGGTGTCGCTCATGTGTGGGATGTGGGGGTCTCAGGCACCGCTCCCGCCGTCGGTCGCGTGGGCGACGGCGTCGGCGATCACGTCGAGCGCGGTGTCGGCCAGTTCGCGCGTGAGCACGAGCGGCGGGAGCAGGCGGAGCACGTTGCCGTGGCGGCCGGCGGTCCAGACGAGGACGCCGTGCTCGAAGCAGTACTGCTGGATCGCGTCGACGGCGTCGCCGTCGGGCACGCCCTCGTCGTCGACGAACTCCGCGCCGATGAACAGCCCGCGGCCGCGCACTTCGCCGAGGCGGTCGGTCCCCTCGCCGATCTCCCGCAGGCGGTCGCGGATGTGGTCGCCGAGTTCGCGGGCGTGGGCGAGCAGGTCGTGCTCCTGGACGTACTCGATGGTGCGGGTGCCGGCCCGCATCGCGACGACGTGGCCGCGGTAGGTGCCGGCGTGGTCGCCCGACCCCCAGGTGTCCAGTTCCTCGCGGTACATCGTCGCGGACAGCGGGAAGCCGGTGCCGCCGAGCGCCTTCGCGGAGGTCATCACGTCCGGCGTGACGCCCTCCCAGTCGCAGGCCCACCACTCGCCGGTGCGGCCCATCCCGCTCTGGATCTCGTCGAACATCAGCGGGAGGTCGTTGTCGTCGGCGATGTCGCGCAGCCCCTGCAGGAACCCCTCCGGCGGCGTCACTACGCCGCCCTCGCCCTGGATCGGCTCGACGAAGATGCCCGCGGGATTGGCGAGGCCGCCGTACGGGTCCTCGACGATGGCCTTGACTTCCTCCAGCGCGTGTTCGACCGCGGCGTCCGACTCCTTCCCCTGCCGGAACGGGAAGGGGTACGGCGCGTGCACCACGTCGGGGAGCAGGGGGGTGTAGTCGTCCTTGAACCCCTTGTTCGACGTGACGCTCATCGCGCCGGAGGTCGCCCCGTGGTACGACCCGCGGAAGGCGATCAGCCCGTCGCCGCCGGTGTTGTACTTCGCGAGCTTGATCGAGGCCTCGACCGCGTCGCTGCCGGTCGGGCCGCCGAACACGACCCGGTTGTTGTCCCGCAGGCCCGCGGGCGCGATCTCGTTCAGCTTCTCGATGAGGTCGAGCCGGGCCTCGCTCGGGAAGTCGACCGTGTGAACCAGCTTGTCGGCCTGCTCGTGGACGGCCTCCAGCACGTACGGGTTCGCGTGGCCGACGTTCAGCACGCCGATGCCCGCGAACATGTCGATGTACGTGTTGCCGTCGGCGTCACGAACCGTCGCGCCCTTCCCCTCCTCGAACGCGACGGGGATGTCCTCGGGGTACGCGACCGCGCTGCTGTCTATCTCGCGCTGGCGCTGGAGCAGTTTCCGGGACTCGGGGCCGGGCACGCTCCCGACGTTCGGTGCGTCGTCGTAGTGTAGCTCCGTTATCGGCGGTCCTGCCGTCATACTCGACACCATGTGGAACGGTAATAAATAGTTTATCCACAGTATGTATGAGTGCAGTACACAGTAACTGATACACCGGCCGGTTCTTCGGTCGAACTCGGCTACGGGGGACGCGACGGCGCCCGTCCTTGCCACAGAGCGCGATACTCTTTTACCCCTCTCCGACTTCGCTGAAATTAGCCGACCTATGCCCTCCACCGTAACCCGCTCCGTCGCCGCCGGTACCGCACTGCTGGGCGCGTTCAGCCTCCTGACGGCGGTGCTGTTGTTCGCGACGGCTCCGGACGACCCGTCGGTCGCACGGCTCGCGGCGGGAATCGCGGTGACCCCCGCGGGGGTGTGCGCGCTCGCCGGCACGCTCGCACTCGTCGAATCAGCGGCCCTGTTGCTCGCGGGGCGTCGCCGGAACCCCGCCGAGCGCGCTGAGTGGCTTCTCGCCGGCGGTGCCGTCGCGGGCGGCCTCTCGGTCCTCCTGCTGGTCACCCCCCTCCTGCCGCGGGTTGTCGACGTGCCGACCCTCGGCCCCGAGTGGGGGCCCGGTGTGGGGATCGCACTCGTTCCAATCGGCGTCGTCTGCACCGCGGCCGGGGTCGCCGTCCGGCGATACGGGGGTCCACGGTCCGGGACTCCCACCTGAGATCCGTCGGTTCTCCCCGCGGATCAGCTCTCGGATCCGTCACCCACCGGTTCCGCGTCGCCGTCGGCGTAGACGATCCGCTCGACCGCCTTCCGCGCCGTGCCGTCGTCGACGTACCGGTAACAGGCGTCCGCGTCCTCGTCGCGCGTCCCCCTGTGGGAGCCGTCGCAGAACGGGTACTCGTCGGAGAGCCCGCACAGGCAGACGGCGATGTCGCCCTTTTCGGGGTCGATGTCCGACTCGTCGAGCTTCAGCGGGCCAGTCGCGTCGTGTTCCACTAGCCGTCCCATACGCGATCCTCTCGTAGGACGACAATGAGCTTTGTCCGCCAAACCCGACGCCGGGGATTCAGTCGGTCCGCAGGGTGTGACAGCTCCGGCAGCGCGCCTCGTAGGACTCCTCCGCGCCGACCAGGATCGTCGGGTCGTCGACGTGTGCGGGGTCGCCGTCGATGAGCCGCTGGTTGCGGGTCGCGGGCTCGCCACACTGGGTACAGATGGCCTGATACTTGTCGACGTACTCTGCGAGGGTGATGAGCCGCGGGAGCGGTTCGAACGGCTCCGCACGGAATGTCTGGTCGGTGCCGGACACGACCACGCGGCGGCCGTCGTCGGCGAGGCGCTCGCAGACGTCGACCAGTTCCGCAGAAAAGAAGTTCGCCTCGTCGATCGCGACGACCTGTTCGCCGTTGAGCCGGTCGGGGATCGTCCGGGCCTCCTCGCCGGGCTCGACCACCGTCGCGTCCCACTGGCGGCCGTTGTGGGTGCCGACCGTCTCGTCGCCGTAGCGGTCGTCCACCGCGGGCTTGAACGCCGCGACCTCCTGTCCGGCTATCTCGGCCCGCCGGAGCCGACGTAGGAGCTCCTCGGTCTTCCCGGAGAACATGCAGCCGGTGATGACCTCCACCCACCCGCTGTTCGTTATCTCGTGCATACCAACAGTGCGCTCAGGGAAGCCTCAAAACGGTTTGTAGTTCGTCGCGCGACCGGCCATCGCTGTCGGTCCCCACGGTGAACATGTGATCAGTTACCACACAAAGGTTAAGTGGCGGATGCCGCATTATGGATCCATGAATCGGGCTGTCGACCGACCTGCTCGCGCGTCGAGCCTCCCGTCCCGACTCGCCTCCGTCCAGACCTCCGTTTCGTCCTATTTTAAATTTTTCACATTTTTTACATTTAAACTGGCGTAGACTGCCACAGCGCGGGTGAACGCCCGCTCACAGGCAGAAAACGTCAGTCGTCGTCCTGCCCGGGAGCCCTCGCTTTGTGCTCCCGGCACGCCGGAGTCGACACCGAGCGCCCGACCGTACCCCACGACACCACACACCAATGAACGCCGACAACGAACAGGAGAACCGCGACGCACGACCGTCGTCGACGCCGAACGCGACGCCAGGCTCCGCTCCGTCCTCGGAGCGCGTAGTAAACCGATCGATCAGGGTACTGCTCGACTCGCACTCGCCCCACCGCTGTGACAACTGCGGCGAGTTGATACGCGAGGGAACCCAGTTCCGAAACGTCACGGTCCGCGAAGCCTCCGACGAACTCACCGACTACTCGTTCTGTACCGAGGAGTGCCTCTCCGCCACGAACGTGTAGCGAGTTTCCCCGGCCCGGAACCCTTACTTCCCGCTGCTCCGTACACCGTGTCGATGCCCCGTGACGACACACAGCGCCCGACGGGGGCTGTGAAGGATACGGCCGACCGCCCGGACGGCGACGCCGCGGCAGCCGAGGGCGACGCCGACCGTGTCGTCCTCTCGTTTCGCGCCCCGGACGGCGACGGGAGCGACGGCTGGTGGACCCCCGACGCAGAGTGGTTCCGGGAGGGCCTGACCGAACCGACCTACCGGCGGTATCTCCGCCGCGCCCACGCCGGTCCGGTGTCGCCCGGGGACGAGTGGTCGGAGTTCGTCAGTTGCGGCTGTGCGTCCCCCGCCGACGTGATCCTGCGGGTCGAGCGGGTCGACGGCGGCTCCGCTGTCGGGGCGGACACCGCGTTCGACGTCGTTCCCGCGGAATCCGTCGGCGAAGGCGGGCCCCTCGACGAGAGCCACTAGCCCGACGCGAACGCCCGAACGAGCGGCGGCGGCGGATCGGCCACGGCTCCACCCGTTCCGCCCGGAGGTACATTTAAGGGAAGACGCTGAAATTGTCGGATGTTATGTCATCCCAAGAGGTCAGCCTCGAAAGCACGGTGGGTGGATTCACGGCGAACGGCCGACTGCACACGCTCAGCGTCTGGTTCATCCTCGCGCTCCGGTTGATGATGGGGCTGGCGTTCCTCCAGAGCGGGGCCGACAAGGTGCTCTCCGGGAGTTTCAGCGCCGCCGGCTACCTCCAGAACTCGCCGCCGGCAAACGGCAGCCCGGTGGCGGACCTGTTCGTCTCGATGGGCGAGACGCCGTGGTTCGTCGACTTCGTCAACGTCGCCGTCCCGTGGGGTGAAGTCCTCATCGGCCTCGGCCTGATCGTCGGCTGTCTCACCCGACTGGCCGCGTTCTGGGGCGCGTTCATGATGCTGCTTTTCTACCTCGGGAACTGGGAGGTCAGCCACGGGTACATCAACGGCGACTTCGCGTACATGCTCGTGTTCCTGTCGGTCGCCGCCTTCGGTG
Source organism: Halostella litorea (assembly GCF_004785955.1). NCBI lineage: Archaea > Methanobacteriati > Methanobacteriota > Halobacteria > Halobacteriales > Natronoarchaeaceae > Halostella > Halostella litorea. The sequence continues at coordinate 324,214 of NZ_SJER01000004.1, forward strand.
CCGGCCGGATCCTCGGCCTTGACGCCTACATCGAACAGTACGACGTCGGCGGCGAGACGCTCATCGAACGGTACCCGTGGGCGCGGTACTTCCTGGGGTAGCCGTCGGATACCGTCCCGGTCGGACGGTCGGCCCGTCCGGACCGCGGGATGCCTGCCCGTGATTCATCCTTCAACGCGGAAGTTCGAACTCGAACCGCGCGCCGCCCTCCGCTCCCTCGGTCACGGACACGGTCCAGCCGTGGGCCTCCGCGATACGCTTGACGATGGTCAACCCGAACCCCGTGCCGTCGCTCGACGACGAGTGGCCCGGTTCGAACACCTCCTCGCGCCTGTCCACCGGGATACCCGGCCCGTCGTCCTCGACGTAGATCCCGCGTTCGCCGTCACGGCCGACGCGAACGGTCACGTCCGGGCCGCCGTGCTCCACGGCGTTGCGGAACAGGTTCTCGAACACGTGCTGTAACCGGTCGGGGTCGCCCCGGAACGTCAGGTCGTCGACTATCTCGATGCTCGCGCCGTCGGCGTCCACCGTCGCCCAGCACTTCCCGGCGAGGTCGGTCAAACTGACCGGTTCGGTGTCGCCTATCGTGTCGCCCTGCCGGGCGAGCGTCAGGGTGTCCTCGACGATCGCTTCCATGCGGTCGAGCGACTGAACGAGCGGGCCGATGTGCTCGCTCTCCGTCTCCGCCTTCAGGAGCGTCGCCCGGCCCTGAGCGACGTTGAGCGGGTTCCGCAGGTCGTGTGAGATGACGCTCGCGAACTCGTCGAGGCGGTCGTTCTGCCGGCGTAGCTCCCGCTCCCGCTCGACCCGCTCGGTCACGTTCCGGGTGATCCCAACGAGGCGGCTGACTTCGCCGTCGGTGACCACCGGCGCGAGGTTCGTCTGCCAGACCTTGGCCCCGTCGTCTATCCGTAGCTCCTCCTGGTACGAGATCGGTTCGCGGGCCCTGATACACCGGTGGTAGTTCGCTTCGAGTTCCGCACCGTCCGCCTCGCCGAACACCTCCCGGGGCGTCTTTCCGCGCACCGCCTCGGTCGTGATCCCGGTCTCGCGCTCGTAGGCGGGGTTGAGGCGTTCGAACTCGAACCTGACGCCGTCGTCGCGCTCCTCGACGTCGAGCAGGAAGATGGCGTCCTCCGCGCTGTTCAGCAACTCCTCGTACTCCCGGGCGAGCGCGCGGTGTTTCCGCTCGCGTTCCTTCCGGTCGGAGATGTCCCGGGTGCTGAGCAGGAGCCCGTCGATGACCTCGTCGTCGAGCCGGTTCCGCATCGTGGCCTCGACCCAGCGCCAGGTGCCGTCGGCGTGCCGAAACCGGACCTCGACGGTGCGGGGTTCCTCGGGGTTCGCTCGGACGGCTTCGACCGCCTCCGCGGTCCTGGCCCGGTCGTCGTGGTGGACCAACTCGTAGCCGGTGTGGCCGACCAGCTCTTCGGGGTCGTAGCCGAGAACCCGCGTGACAGCGGGGCTGACGTACGTCATCGTCCCGTCGACGTCGATGACCGTGGCGACGTCGTGTAGCTCCTCGACCAGCCGCCGATACATGCCCGCACGGTCCTCGCCCCCGTCCTTTGGGCTGTCTGTCCCTTTCATCGGTCGCAGCAGGTGGTGTTCGTTCGGGCTACCCGCCCGTAAACGGGTGGGATTCGGCGCGGACGTCCGATCGCGGCGATGTCCCCCGATCGGGCGTGTCGGCGGCCCTGGAACGACCCCTTTCCGACGCGGAGTTCCCGTGGCGTCGCAGGTCACCGGGGTTTCACCCGGCGAACACTGCCCGAAGGTTATTGCGGTCGAACGGTCTATCCCTCCGCATGGATTGGGGCCTCAGAATCCGGAAAGACGTCCCGTCGTGGGTGCTGAAAGTCGTCCTGCTCGTCGGCATTCTGTTGATCGCCGGCCTCCAGTATCTCGACGTCTTATAACCGCTGCTCGCCAGTCCCCTCGGCAGTGACGGGCTGACCACCGGTATTCATACGCGTACTGTCCATACGGGTCGGATATGAGTACATACTCGATCGTGGTGCCGTCGCTCATCGCGGTCGTGGTCCTGTTGCTGTTGAGTGCGTTCTTCTCCAGCAGCGAGTCGGCCATCTTCTCGCTGCCCGACGAACCCGAAGGGACTGCGTCCGAGGGCGGTTCCGGGGACCGCCGTGTACTCCAGCGACTCCGCGCGAACCCGCATCGGCTCCTCGTCACGCTGCTGGTCGGGAACAACCTCGTCAACGTCGCCATCACCAGCATCGTCACGCTCCTCGTCGCGCGGTTCGTTCCGCCCGGGTTGACCGTCGTGATAGCGACCCTCGGCGTGAGCGTTCTCGTCCTCGTCTTCGGGGAGATCGTCCCGAAATCCTACGGGCTCGCACACGCGGAGTCCTGGAGCCTCCGCGTCGCCCGTCCGATCTCGTACGTCGAACGCGCGCTGGGGCCGCTCGTCGCCGTGTTCGACGTCGTCACCCGGGGGCTGACCGCGCTCGTCGGGGGCGACAGCCACATCGAGAAACCGTACGTCGACGACTGAGCGCCCGTCCGGGGGTCGCGTATCTCAGCACCTATCGTAATGGCCGCTGTTTTCACTCGACGGGAATGGACGACGTATAGTAAGACCCCCCGCGCGGGAGTTGAAAACGTATGAGACGGGACATGACTCGGCGGGGCTTACTCGGCGCAGGGGGAGCGACGGTCGGACTCGGACTCGCCGGCTGTCTCGGATTCCGGAACGGGAGCCAGTCGGGCTTGGACGGAACCCTGGCGGTGACGAACGCCCAGCAGTTCAGATCGCCGGGGTGTAGCTGTTGTGGACGGTACGCGTCCTATCTCCGCGAGCACATCGACGGGACGCTCGACGAAACGGAAACAGACGACGTAGACGCGGTAAAACGCCGTCACGACGTTCCCGCGGAGCTACGGAGCTGTCACACGCTCGTCGTCGATTCGTACGTGGTCGAGGGACACGTCCCCGTCGAAGCACTCGCGACAATGCTGGATGAACAACCAGCGATCGACGGCATCGCACTGCCCGGGATGCCCGCTGGGTCGCCGGGGATGGGCGGGACAAAGTCCGAGCCGTTCACCGTCTACGGGTTCGGCGATGGGGAGCGCGGCGACGTGTACGCCGAAATTTGAACCACCCTGCCGCACCCCGCTGCCGACTGGTCGACGATCCGGGAGCCGGCCGCTTTCCCGTTTCCCGACCGACGCCGAGACCTTTCGAACCCGCCACATCGGCGGAACCGAGCTACTGGGACCGGACCCAGAAGTCGGTGATCGTGGCTTGGACGGATATCTTCCGGTCAGTCGGCCGGAGTTGGCCTGCCACTCGGCGTGAGTGCGTTTCACCCGTTCGCACACAGCGTTATTGGGGTCGATACCGAACGTCGAGTCACCAAGCGATCCCCGTTCCGGCGATCACACCTCGTGCCGTCGCCCCGTAGAACCGCGGCGACCGCCGGACCCGGGGACGCACAACCGAACTATGTCAGAGCTACCGACCCACGAAGTCCCGGACGAAGTCGACCCGAGCGACTGGGAACTCCGAATCACGGGCGAAGTCTCGACGCCGCTTTCCCTCGAACGAGAGGACTTGGCAGGCCTCCCGGATGCGATGCTCACGGATGACTTTGAATGTGCGGAAGGGTGGACAGCAACGGGTCTCTCCTGGTGTGGTGTTCGCGTCCATCACCTGCTCAAGCGGGCCAGCCCGACGGTCGACGAAGGGTACGTCCTCGTGCACGCGATGGACGGCGACTACGCGTGTGCGTTTCCGCTCGACCGCGTGAACGACGCCATGCTCGCGTTCGAACTCGACGGTGAGGCCCTCCCCCGCGAACACGGGGGACCGGCCCGACTCGTGCCGACCGCTGCCGGGTCGGACTGCTGGGAGAGCGTCAAGTGGGTCGCGGAACTGGAGGTCCGGCGCTCGGAACCGGTCGCCGGCGATACGGCCGAGGAGATAGCCCTCGGCAGGCTCGGGTGATCGAACGCATGACGACCTGGGACGAGCGCTTTCGGGAAGGCGAGTACCCGACGGCCCCGGACCCGTCGCCGGTACTGCGACGGTATCTCGACGCCTGTCCGGACGGGAGGGCACTCGACGTCGCCACGGGGACGGGTCGCAACGCCGTGTTCCTCGCGACGGAAGGATACGACGTCGACGGGGTCGACCAGTCGAAGGAGGGGCTGCGCATCGCGAGGGAGAACGCACGCGACCGGGGCGTCGCCGACCGGGCCAACTGGATCCAGGCGGACCTCACCGACTACGATTTCCCCCCGGAGACGTACGACCTCATCACGAACAGCTACTATCGTGCTGTCGACCGGTTTCCGGACATCAAGGAGGCGCTCAAGCCCGGGGGAATGCTCTTCGTCCAGCACCACCTCCGGACTGACGACCCCGTCGACGGCGGGCCGAGCGGGGACCGGTATCGATACGCCGCCAACGAACTCCTGCACGCCTGCCTGGACCTGACGGTGCTTCACTACGCCGAGCGAACCCAGGTCCGGGACGACCGTCGAGCCGCGATCGTGGAGATCGTCGCCCGAAACAGTTCGGGCCATCACCAGTCGTACCCTCGGATCGAGTGGGAGTGACCGCAGCGAATTCCTCGGCTCTCGGTTGTTCTGGCCGTCCGACGGTCGAGTACGCTACGGAGAACTGACACCGCCTACCGCAGGCGGTCGAGTTGCGATACCAACCGTCTCGGTGCTTCCCTTCATCCATGCCCTTATATACTACACGCTCACAAGAGTCCACGAGTAACCCTTGAAGAATACTCAGTGAACACCATGCCCAAAGTAACCGTAGAAATCCCCCAGGAACTCCTGGACGATATGGAGGAACACGTCGGTGACGACAAGAAGTTCGTCAACAGGTCCGACGCCATCAGAACGTCGATCAGGAAGACCCTCGATATCATGGACGATATCGACGCCCGACACGGCCGAATGAAGTCGGAAGGTCCGGGTGAGAAGTGAGTCCGATGATACGGAGTATTCAGCGGGCACCGACCGGTCGAGTCACGGGAAACGGCGTGACCCTCCAACCTACATGGCAACCCTAGAGAAACACTTCGAACTGGACGCGGGGCACAGGCTCAGCGAACACGAATTCGACTGCCAGAACCTCCACGGCCACCGGTACCGATTCGAGGTCGAAGTCGAGGGGTCGACGGACCCGGCGACCGGAATGGTCGTCGACTTCGCCAACGTGAAAGACCCCGTGATGGAAGCGTTCGACCACAACTTCGTCCTCAACGCCGACGACCCGATCCTCGCCGTGCGGGACGAACTCGAAGCCCAGCAGGAGAAGGAACTCCACCTACTCGATGGCGAACCGACGGCGGAGAACATCGCCGAGGAATCGCTTGACCTCATCGTCGACAGCCTCTCGGCGGACGAGCGCGACCGGATCGACCGACTCGAAGTCCGACTCTTCGAGACTCCGAACTCCAGCGTGACGACTGCGAGGCGGTTGGATGACGGATAGCGAATCCCGACGCCTGCCGGTCGCCGAACAGTTCGCGAGCGTTCAGGGGGAGGGTCGATACATGGGAACCCCGTCGATATTCCTGCGGACCGCCGGCTGTAACTTCCTCTGTGGCGGTTCCCGGGCGGCAGCGGACTACGAGGGAACGGAACACGCGGAGCGAACACAGGCTATGGCGGCTCGAATGGCCGACGGTGAAGCCACGTGGGTCTGCGATACCATCGCCGAATGGATGGACGGGTCCGAATACGGGGTAGCGGAACTCGTCGACCGGTGGTCACGGAACGGATTCCTGGACAGGATCGAACAGGGGAGTCACGTCGTTCTCACCGGCGGCGAACCGCTCCTCCACCAGGACAGCCTCGTCCGGTTCCTCGACCTCCTGGAGGCCGAGGGATACGACCCGTTCGTGGAGGTCGAGACGAACGCGTCCATCTTCCCCTCCGAGGCGTTCCGGTCGCACGTCGACCAGTACAACCTGAGCCCCAAACTCAGCAATTCGGGGATCGAGGAGTCGGTCCGATACGATCCGGACGTGATCGGGCGATACGTCTCGGAGTTCACGGACAGCCCACGGGGTACCCCGAACGCGGACTTCAAGTTCGTCGTCGGCACGAGTCGGGACTGGGACGAGATCGACTCCGACTTCGTGGACGCGTTCGACATCCCGAAAGAGCACATCTATCTCATGCCCGCCGGTGGCGACCAGGACCAGCTTATGATGACACGAACGGACGTCGCGAACCTCGCAGTCGAACAGTCAGTCAACTTCTCCGAGCGACTCCAGATCGTGATCTGGGACGAAGCTACGGGGGTATAACGTATGACCCAAGACGGATCCAACGCGAAGGCGTTCGTACTCCTCTCGGGTGGTATCGATTCGGCAGTCTGCCTGCAGACCGCGCTCGACCGGCACGACGACGTGGAAGCGATCCACTTCGACTACGGCCAGCAGACGGAGGCCATCGAGCGCTCCAACGCCGAGGAACAGGCGTCCCGTGCGGGGATCCCCGTTCACATCAGCGACTACAGAACGGTCTTCGGGGACTTCGCCGAGGGCACGATCGAAGACAAATCGTACGACAGCGACACGACGGAACGCGAGGGTCACAGCGTCGGGTACGTTCCGCAGCGGAACCTGCATCTCCTCACGACGGCTGCTGCGACCGCCGAACACAACACGGAAACGGGCCGGGAGATCGTTCTCTACCACGGTGCCCAGCAGGGCGACGGCGAGGAGTATCCCGATTGTCGACCCGAGTTCGTTCAGGCTGCCACGGAGGCCATCAACCGATCCACCGATCAGCACGAGATCGACATCGAGACGCCGATAATCGACCACACGAAGGCTGACGTCCTCCGGCTCGGAGAGGAACTGGGCGTAAACTGGGAGCTGACGTTTAGCTGCTACAACGACGAGGACGGGACCCCCTGTGGTGACTGTCCTGCCTGCTTGGAGCGCAAGGAGGCGTTCGCGGAAGTCGACGTGGCGGATCCCGTTCTTCGGGACCGGTAACTACTGGAATTTTGCTTCGATTCTATTGGAGGAGCAAGGTGTTCGACGGTGAGTGAACCGCCACGAAACTGGAAATGGGGAGTGAATGATAACACTGCAAATGTCATCGGCAGGCCGCCGTTAGTATTGGATACGGTCGCGACGCGGTAGAAACTCACACCGGGATTGAAACTCGGCAATCCCGTTGCGGTTGTTCCGATGGCGGTATGAAAATAGCGCTCGTAACCGCAGTACTCACAGATAGCCGGAATCGTATTTGGCGACGTAGGGCCATCGAACGTGTTCGTCGACGAATCTGAAGCGACAACTAAACCATCCATCTTGGTCCGGGCAGTGGCAGAGTCGGATTGAAAAGTGATTTAGGCTGCCCTAAACAACGAGCATCTCATGACGGTCGAGTGTTCAGGGGAGCAGATGACGAGCGAGGGGAACGATGGGATGGCCAAGAGTACAGTCGAATACGTAGCGTTTCTCGTTCGTTCTGAGCACCGCCTTCACGTGATCGATCTACTGGCCGGCGGTCCCTGCTCCCGCGAAGAGTTGCGCGAGCGAATGGACGCAACTCGAGTAACGCTGAGCCGGATCCTCGGTGACCTCGAAGACCGCGGGCTCATCCAGCGAAGAAATTCCGACGGTGAATACGAACTGTCCAGTTTCGGCGAACTCGTCCATCGGGACTTTGCCCGACTCCTGGGAACGGTATCGGTTGGACAGACCTACCCAAAGCTGATCTCGCGACTACCGACCGACTGGTTCGACTTCGACCCTCGTTGCCTCGTCGACGGCGAGCACGTCCACGGGAAAAGTGCGGATCCGCTCGCGGCTGCCCGCGTCGTCGCGAACGCTATCAAGGAGGGCTCCTCGTGCGAAGCACTCGTCGGGACGTTCACCTCGCTCCCGATGTACGGGTACGAACAGGCCATCCAGAACGGGACCGACTCCGAGGTGCGCGTCATCTTCGATTCGAGCGTTACCGAAACGATGCTAGAAGACCCGTCCCTGCGCACGAAGTGGCAAGAAATCGAGTCCCGAATCGGTTCGACAGTGTATTACAGTTTGGATGAACGGGTCCCCTGTACGGTCGATTTCATCGATGACGAGACCGTGTTCCTCACCATCGACCGGGAGGCGGAGACTGGCTTCGACATCATTTCGTGCTCTCATCCCGACGTGGTAGCGTGGGCCGACCGGGTGATCAGCGAGCACCGTAATCGCGCGGTGCCGCTCAACCAGCGGACGAGCGATGCGGACTGACGGCGATCGAATACGGCACGAAGTCTGTAACACGCCGTGAACATCGTTCTCGCCGCGTCAACTCGAACAGCGGGAATCAATAAGTTATTTTAGGCCTGCCTAAAAATATGGCACGTAGACGCCAGGTACTTGCGAGCAGCGCTAGTCTCATCGCCGCCGGCCTCGCCGGCTGCACCGGAAACGACTCCAACGGGGCGGATAACACGAATCAGTCGGCGAACAACGGGCCGTCGGACTCGACGCCGTACACGGTCCAGATGGAACCCAACGACCCCTACACGTTCGAGGAGGTACCCGAGACGTACGGCGTCGGAACCAGTCCCTTCCTGGACATGGGGATGGCGCTTGGGATTCCCCCGAACGCGACTACCGGTCTCGAACGCGCCCCGCTCAAGTTCTACGACCTCCTCGATCTGGGGTTCGACGAGAGTCAGGTCACCAAACTCGCCAGCGATGCCGAATCCGGCTACGACAAGGAGAACTTCTACGCCGCCGACGCCGACGTCTGGCTTATCTCCCGCACCAACATCGGTCGCTACGTCAACTGGGACGACTCCGACTTCGAGGATGTCGAGTCCCTGACGGGACCCTTCCTCGGTACGACCCTCCGGTTCGCTCCCCAGTCCGCCGTCCAGGACGAACCCAACCCGTACACCATGTATGAGGCCTTCGAGAAGGTCGCGACGATCTTCCAGCGCCAACAGCAGTTCCAGGCGTGGCAGTCGCTCCACGACGACCTTATGGGCACCATCGAGGAGGGACTCCCACCCGAGGATGACCGCCCTACCGTCGCCGCCATCTGGCGGGGTGTGAGCCCTGACTCGGGTCAGTTCCGCATCGCGCCGCTGCACCGCCTCGGGAACAACACCAAGTCGTACTACCGCGTCGGCATGCAGGACGCCTTCGAGGGGCAGTATCCGGACGGCCCCATCGGTTACGAGGAACTTCTCCGGGCCGACCCCGATTACATCGGTGCCGTCGGTGCGCTTACCTCTTCGACCCACGAGGCGTTCGTAACAAACGTCATCGAGCCGTTCGAAAACAACGACAACGGTCAGCAGCTCAGCGCCGTCCAGAACGGAAACGTCATCCGGAGCGGCGGCCAGTACATGGGTCCTATCGTCGACATGTTCTCCACGGAAGCCGTCGCGAAGCAGGTCTACCCCGACGAGTTCGGCGAGTGGCCCGGCGCCGTCGGCGATGTCCCGGAGAGCGAGCAGCTCTTCGACCGCCAGCGCCTCCTCGAAATCATCGACGGGGACCTGTAGGACCGATGGGGGAACTGTTCGACCGGCTCGCGGACCGCCGAGCGGCGGCCAGCCGTTGGTACGCCGACTCGTCGCTCGCGGGCGTCGTGCTCGGGAGCATCGCGGTGCTGGTCGGTGCGACGCTCCTACAGGTAAGCTTCGGTGCGTTCCCGCTGACGCTCGCCGAAGCCTGGGGTGCGGTCTTCGACCCGGAGGTCGTGTTTAGCCCGGCGGCGTGGCGGGCGTTCCTGCTCGGCGGCGATATCCCCGAGTGGTTCACCCCCCAACAGCACATCGTCTGGAACATCCGGCTGCCGCGCATCCTCGTCGGCGTACTCGTCGGCGCGAACCTCGCCGTCTCCGGGGCCATCTTCCAGATCATCACGCGGAACGAACTCGCCAGCCCGTACATCCTCGGCGTCAGCGACGGTGCCGGTCTCGTCGTGCTGGTCGTCCTGACGGCGTTCTCCGAGTTGCTCCCGTTCGTCCCCGTGCTGGCAGCGCTGGGTGGTGGCGCGGCGTTCCTGCTAGTGTACGTCATCGCGTGGAAGAACGGCACCAGCCCCGTCAGACTCGTGTTGGCGGGCGTCATCGTCGGCACCGTCTTCGGATCGGTGCAGCGCGCGCTGTTCTTCTTCATCGACGACCTCAGTACCGTCATGTCTGCGCAGGCGTGGCTCTCGGGGACGCTGCTGAACACCGACTGGGGCGAGGTCCGTATCGCACTCCCGTTCACCGTCCTGGCGCTCGCGCTCGCGTTCACGGTAACCCAGGAACTGGACGTGCTCGCGCTCGGCGAGGAGACCGCGGATTCCCTCGGCATGCCCGTCGAGAAGATGCGGTTCGCGGTTGCCGGCATCGCCGTGTTGTCGACGGCGGCCGCCATCGCGGTTGCGGGTCTCATCGGCTTCGTCGGCCTCATCGTTCCCCACATGGTACGGAACGTCGTCGGCGGCGACTCGCGGCGGCTCTTGCTCGGGTGTCTGTTTCTCGGGCCGGCGCTGCTGGTCGGCGCGGATGTCGGTGCACGCCTCGCGCTCAGCCCAATCCAACTCCCGGTTGGGATCATCACGGGACTGGTCGGCGGCCCGTACTTCCTCTACCTGATGCGGAAGACCGAGAATCTGGGTGAAGTCTGATGCAGGAAAACGAGATGTCACGCGAGCACGGAACGAGCCGTGAATCGTCGGGCGACGGTGCGGATGAGTCGGTGTCGAAGACAGCCCTCGATGCGGACGAACTCGTCGTCGGCTACCCAAGCGCCGACGAACCAGTCATCGACGGGCAGACGCTCGCCGTGCCCGAGGGCGAGGTGACGGCGCTCATTGGCCCGAACGGGAGTGGGAAGTCGACGCTGCTGAAGGGGCTTGCGAACCGGCTGGAGCCCGACGACGGCCGCGTACTGGTGGACGGTCGGCGCGTCGATTCGTTCGATTCGAAGGAACTTGCGCGAAAGCTCGGTCGGCTCTCCCAGCAGAACACTGCGCCGGACACCATCAGCGTCGAGGAACTCGTCGAGCGCGGCCGCTACCCGCACCGGGGGTTCTTCGAGTCACAGACGGAGGCTGATGAGGAAGCTGTCGACGACGCCATCGCGATGGCGGGCGTCGAACACCTCCGCGACCGCGAGGTCGGCACGCTCAGCGGCGGGCAGACCCAGCTCGTCTGGATCGCGATGGCACTCGCCCAAGATACCGACGTATTGCTGCTGGACGAGCCGACGACGTTCCTCGACCCGCGACACCAACTGGAGGTGATGCGCGTCGTGGAGGCGCTCCGCGACGAGAGCGACACGACGGTCGTGCTCGTGCTCCACGATATCTCGCAGGCGGCACGCTATGCCGACAACGTTGTTGCGCTCAAAGACGGCGCGATCCACTCCAGCGGTCCGCCTGAAGCGGTTGTCACCGATAACCTCCTCGCAGATGTCTTCGATATCGACTCGGAAGTCATCGAGACCGAACACGGGCCCGTGGTCGTTCCACTAGATCCGATCGGTGAGGACCCTCCGAGCGGGACAAGCGCGTCGGAACCGTAGTTCGCCCTCAGTGTCCTATTGCCGATATCACCGACTTTCGGTTACCGGCCACTTTGGCCTCCGTACTGCTCTGTGAGGAAAGAAGAAATCACAATTTCGGAAACCACGATTTCCAAAACCGGGAGTTCTATCTGTGAGGGGATGCTACTGGTTGTATGGAGCAATTCGTTGATCGGGACGCCGAACTCGATCAACTCAGGGACTGTTACGAGTCCGGGACGGCGGACTTCGTCGTGATCTACGGCCGCCGTCGGCTCGGGAAAAGCGAACTCGTCCGTCAGTCCATCGCTGACCGGGACGAAGCCGTGTACTACCAGGCCGTCGAGTCAACTGCCCAGAACCAACTCGAACAGTTCGTGGACACCGCTACGGCCCAGTTTCCCTCGCTGCGCAACGTCCGACGCGACTGGGAGGCACTCCTCGAAGCACTCGGCGGCGAAGACGCTGTGGTCGTCGTCGACGAGTTCCCGTTCCTCATCGAGGAGGACGAGTCACTGCCGTCACGGATCCAGCGCGTCTGGGACATGGAACTGCAGGAGACCGGCATGACGCTCGTCCTCGTGGGTTCCTCGATCAGCGTCATGGAGGACAAGGTTCTCTCCGGAAGCGCACCGCTGTACGGCCGGCGGACTGCGACGATCGATCTCCAGCCACTCGGTGCAACGGACGCACGCCAATTCGTCCCGGAGTACGATCCGGAGACAGCCATCACGGCGTGGTCGATTTACGGCGGCACTCCGTACTACCTGCAGACGATCGACCCCGACCAGCCGCTCGGAGCGAACGTCCAGGGGGCGATCCTCTCCGAGCGCGGTCTCCTGTACTCCGAACCCGAGTTCCTGCTCCGTACCGAACTCCGACAACCGAACACGTACTTCAGCATCCTCCGTGCGCTCGCTCACGGCCGGCGTACCCCAAACGAGATCGCTGGCATGGCCGGGGTGGAGTCCGGATCGCTCAGCACGTATCTCCAGAAGCTCCGCCGGCTCCGACTCGTCGAGCGTCACATCCCCGTGACGGAATCAGCAACCTCGTCGAAGCGCGGCCGATACCGCATCGCCGCACCGCTGTTCCGATTCTGGTTCCGGTTCGTGTACGGCAACCAGGACCAGCTTCGCATACTCGGCGACGGCGCATACGACGAACTCGTAGCACCCGAACTCGCGGACTACGTGAGCCCGCTGTTCGAACGACTCTGCCAACGGGCGTTGCCGACCCTCGTCGATCGGCAGTTCCGGGATGTGGGCCAGTGGTGGTTCAGGGAACACGAACTGGACGTTCTCGGCCTTACTGACGACGGACTCGTCGCTGGGGAGTGTAAGTTCACGTCCCGTCCCGTGAGCGAAGGGGTTCTTGCCGATCTCGAACGCACAACGGCGGAGGTCCGCTGGTCAGGGGAACCGGCAGACGGAGAAACGCTATACGTTCTCTTCAGCCGCTCCGGATATTCCGATGACCTCGAACACGTTGCGGAAACGCGTGACGATGTTCTCCTCTTCGAGTTGTCCGATCTGCTCACCGCCGATAATCACCGGAGCGACCGTCCTCGGTAGGTCACGGACTCACGGTTCCAGCCATGCCCCTCCCTTCTGAAAGGACGTCGTCGAGTTCCTCCTGACGGCAGATTCCCGTTGCTGACCGGAATGCGGGCACTCTGTGAAACTATTCCGCGTTGGTGCGGTATGATATCCGCTCAGAATGGGGACATGGGGGCGGGTGAGATACTCGGAAGGACCGCGATGAGTTAACCAACAGCAGGTCTCTGCCCCGGGAATCTGTTGGTTAACACCTGCGGTCTACCGAGTGCCACTGCGGAAAATCCACTCACACAGCCCCCGTAGAACGGTCACTCCCACTCGATCTGGGGTAGACTGGTGACCACCTGTGTTGTTTCGGAGATGATTCCTGTGTAAGATGTCTGTTTCACACCGCTCACAGTTCGTGACGAATGGTAGCAGCGATCTCTTGATTCGTGGGCTTCGAGGAGTCGTCAGGAGTCCAGTGGAGGGTGACCTCGTCGTCCGCATACCGTGGGACAACATGGACGTGTGCGTGGAACACTTCTTGGCCAGCTGCGGCCCCATTTGACTGGATGATGTTCACGCCGTCCGGGTCATACGCCGATTCAATCGCGTCGGCGACACGGCGAACAGTTTGGAAGACACTGGCCACAAGCGAATCCGCCATCTCGGTCAGCGTCTCGTGATGTGCTGTTGGAATCACCAGTGTGTGGCCGGGATTTGCCGGCGCGACATCAAGAAACGCAAGCGTCCGTTCATCCTCGTAAATCCGGTGTACCTGCCCCTCGCCAGTACCTATCTGGCAAAAGATGCAGTCAGACATGGCTGAAACTACACACCAGCTTCCCAAAAGTCCATCTCTGAGTGACACGTTCACTTCCCTCCCGGATAAGAGATTCACCGTCAGGTATATCGAAAACTGCCGCTGACTCAGGTGGTCTTCGACAGACGGTACTGGGAGAGTGGTAGATACAGGAATGCACGAGCCGGTAGATCCGGCATTTTCTTCAATAGCCTACGAGGGGTTCTCTGTGTGACCTACATCGTTCACGTCCTCTCACGAGCGGACTGGGAGACGTTCCGGGATCAAGGGGAATACCGCCCTCGATCGATCGATGAAGAGGGGTTCGTTCATTGTTCGAAACTCGGCCAGGTCGGACTCGTCGCCGATTACAACCACGCTGACGACGACGAATTGGTGCTCGTTCTATTGGATGAGTCTCGCCTTGATGCACCGGTTCGATACGAGACAGACGGCGAAGACGGCAAAAGCGCATTTCCGCACGTCTACGGGCCCCTGACTATGGACGCGGTTATCGAAACAGTTCCGTTTGAACAAGATGAAACTGGCTTCCGACTGCCCGAAAACCTACTGAATAACAAACTCACCACCCATAATTCGGAATGAATAATCCGCCTTTATCGAATACGACACACCGCTTTTCGTCGCTACGAGGGGACAAGTGAAAGTAGAATCCGCACAGACCCCTCGTCAAGAGTTGCAATGAACAGCGACTGCAACGGTTCAAACTATCACGAACTAATCGTATTTTCGTCCAACAAAGTTGTTATTCAAACCTGACATTATCTTATATTTCTACAGCAACTACCAAGGATGAATACCACGGTTATGGCCTATCAACCACGCACCCCCAGTAGGCTTATATTCTCGTTACACCCCTAGTGTTTATATGTCGAATATAGACGGATCGATGATGTGTCTTTCTGAAGACTACGTGGTCCTCCACGTAGATGATGATCCCTCTATTACCGAACTCACGTCTGATGCGCTCGAACGCGAAGACGAACGAATGACCGTTCTCACGGAGACAAGTCCCCGTAATGGGCTGGCTCGCCTCGAAGACGAGGATATCGATTGTGTTATTAGCGATTACCGGATGCCGGGCATGAATGGGATAGAGTTTCTCGAAGCGGTCCGAACCAAGTTTCCGGAACTACCGTTTATTCTATTCACTGGAAAAGGGACGGAGGAAGTCGCTAGCGATGCTATCTCGAAGGGGGCAACGGACTACCTCAAGAAGGAACTCGACACGGACCAATATACGCTGCTGGCGAACCGGGTGCGAAATGCGATAGAAGCCGCAGCGATGCGTCGGCAGGGGGATCGTCATCTCAAGGCGATCGAAACTGCACAGGAAGGGATTAGCATCCTCAACGATGTAGGGAGGTTTAGCTTCGTCAACGAGGCGTATGCGGATCTCTACGGCTATGACCCGGAAGAACTGCTCGGCGAGCGCTGGGACCTACTGTATCCGAAAGCCGAAATCCAGTTCGTTCGTGACGAAGTTCTCCCCGCGGTCGAAGCACACGGGTCGTGGCACGGGTATACGACGGGGGTCAAAGCTGATGGAAGTACATTCACCGAAGACCACGCCCTCTCGAAAACGGCGGAGGGCGATCTCATCTGTACGGTCAGTAAGGCCGACGAATCCGCGGAGTACAACAAAACGCTTCGAAAGTACGAGACACTCGTTCAGGGCATGGACGATCAGGTCTTCCTGCTGGACGAGAACCTGGTTTGTACGTTCGTCAACGACGCGGCCGTGGAGAATTCGCCGTATTCGTTTGACGACCTCGTCGGAACGAATCCGAAGGATCTGGTCGATAACGAGATAGTCGCGGATCCCCAACAGGTTGAGCGCTGCGAATCCTTACTCACGCAAATCATCGACGGCGAACGCGAGACGGCAACTCAGAAGATCACGTTATCGCTGCCCGAGGGGAACCGAGTCACCAGCGTCCGGATGTCCGGAGTCGAATCACAGGCGGGCGAAGTGATCGGGGCCGTTCTGGTGGCCCGGAACGTAACGGATCGGGAACGGCACCGCCAGAAGTTGGAAGCCCGGACGGAAGCGATCGAAGCGGCGAAAGAGGGGATCGCGATCCTCGACGAGACGGGGGAATATCGCTACGTCAATCGAGCCCACGCGTCCACCTACGGATACGATAGCTCCGACCCCTTCATCGGAAATACGTGGGAGATCTGCTACGAGGCCGAGGAAGCCACGCGACTCGAAGAGGAAGTGATACCGATCGTGAACGAGACCGGGGATTGGCGGGGAGAAGTCGTCGGCATGCGGCAAGACGGGAGTACGTTCCCCCAGGAACTCTCGCTTACCCACCTTAGCGACGGTGGTCTGATATGTGTCGTGAGGGATATCACCGAGCAGAAAGAGCATGAACAGCAACTTCAAGAGACGAATCAGCAGCTCGAAGCCGTACTGAACACGGTCGACGCCGCGATATTCATCAAAGACACGGAGCATCGATACAAGCTCATGAACGAAGAGTGCCGTCGACTGCTGGGGGTGGCTTCCGGCGAAGAACTCGACGGACAGACGGACCACGACTTCTTCCCGGCGGACGTCGCTAATCAATTGCAAGCTGATGACCAGCGCGTGCTCGACACCGAGCAATCGATCAGAGTCGAGGAAGAGATACTGACGCCGAACGGAACGCAGACGAACCTGACGATCAAATCGCCGGTCTACGATGACGGTGGAGAGCTATCAGGCCTGTGTGCTGTCTCGACGGATATCACCGAACGGAAGCGACAGGAGAAGAAGTTAGAGCGCAAAAACGTTCGTCTGGACAACTTCGCCAGTGTGGTGTCCCACGACCTCCGCAACCCCTTGAACCTCGCTCAGGGCCGCCTGGAGCTTGTCGAACAGGAGTGTGACAGTGTCCATCTTGACCAGATCGGGGACGCGCTCGAACGAATGGGACGGATCATCGACGACGTCCTGTGGCTGGCTCGGGAAGGAAAAGACATCGGTAGTACTGTCTCCGTGGATCTTCGGGAGAGCGTCGATGCTGCGTGGCAAGTAGTGGCCAATAAGGATGCTGCAGCCGAACTCGTCTACCACTCCCCTGAAGACGACCACCAGTATCTCATAAAGGCTGATCCGGATCGGTTCCGCCAAATGCTCGAAAACCTCTTTCGGAACGCTATCGAACACGGCGGCCCGGACGTAACGGTCCACACAACGCCCATAGTGGACGGATTCGCAGTTGCAGACGATGGACCCGGGATCCCGCCCGATGAACGCGACCGGATATTCGAAGCCGGGTATTCGTCAGCGGACAGAGGCACCGGATTGGGGCTGCATATCGTGAAACAGGTGGCCGACGCTCACGGTTGGAACATAGACGTGACCGAGAGCTCGACAGACGGAACACGGTTCGAAATCACCGGTGTGACCAGGCCAAAGCACTGATCTGCCCACCGCTGCAGCAGTGGATAGCTCAATCGACGACGACAGCGCCTTTCATACCGATTCCCTCGTGTGGCACACAGACGTACAGCACGTCCCCAGACTCGTCGAAGGTCCGCTCGTATGTCGCGCCTTCCTCGGATTTCTGTTCGCTCGAGAAGTCGGCACCGTGCTGTGCCACGACGTTGTGGGTGCTCCCCTGCCCGGTCCACTCCCAGGTAACCGTCGTCCCAGTGTCGATTCGGATCGCCGCCGGCCCGAACCCGTAGTATGCGCCGTTGGCCTCGACTCCGACGTCGACGGTGACGGAGTCGGAGCCGGTCTCGTCGACGACACCGTCGTAGTTGTCCGTTTCCGAGAGGAACTCCTCGACCGAGGGCGAACCCTGCGTCTCCTCCGGAGTTTCTGTGTCCGTCAACCCCGCGGTCGTCCGGCTGTCTTCGGGTTGGTCCGTGTCTTCGGTCGACGAACCGCCGTCACTGCAGCCGGCAACAGCGCTTGCAACCGCAACCCCCGAAGCGCGGAGGAGCGTTCGCCGACTAAATCCACTGGTCATGAGTAACATCATGCACAAACGAGGGCAGTACAATATGCATTTTGATGTCTAGGTTATACTATGAGACGAGTGTTTGCCTCTATATTAGATTGTGAGTTGGGGGACTCGGACTGATCACCGGGGAAAACGCTCGGATTCGGTGTTTGCGTTCCGAGCTACGGTCCAATTTGATGCGGTCGAGCAGAGTCGAAACCAGCATCTGTGCTGGGCCGTTTCCCGACGCTCGTCGGTATCTCGCGTAGGAAGTCGTTGCGCGAAGTGAGACGGGGAGTTTGAATATCACCCAAATACATAAGTGGCATCTAATATCATAATGTGTTAGACCATGACAAACGAGGGAATTACTGACAAGATCAAGCAAACGAGCCGGCGGCAGTTCATCGGAGCGATGAGTGTCGCGGCCGGTGTTTCGCTCGCCGGCTGTAATTCGGGCAGCGACGACGGCACGGAGACGGACACGACGACGTCCGACTCCACCACGACAACCGGAGAGACAACGACGACGCAGGAAGAGGAAGAAGAGCCGTCGGATCCGCCCGAACCGGGCGAACGAATCACCTCGGCCCGACGTGTGGGTCCCCGCGACGTGAGCGATTTCGGCTTTCAGGAGCTCTGGAGCTATCGAAAGCGCCAGGCGATCGAAGCGCTCGTCGCTGATCCCCGGGTCAACGACGTCGCCAGTAATTGGGTCGCCTCCTTTGAGGCGTACGACCCGCTGACGAACCGACTCGATGCCGTCAGCGTTCAGGGAACCACCGGGATGACCGTCGACGGCGGCCCCGACAACACGCCGTTCGAAGTCACTGCCGAGGAACGGCAGGTCGCCTACGGGCTCGTCGATCGAGTGACCGACGAACTCGTCGGGCTGAAAATCACCGAACCCACCGACGTAACCTGGACCAGGGGTGACTGGAACGAAACCCAGCGGGCGCGCCACGAGAAGATGCTGGACAAGGAGGAGATCTGGCAGCATCTCGAAGGCAACGAGTGGTACCCGATGGTCAAGGCCGCGGAGATCATCACCAGCTACGGGGATTACGCCCACGGCGAAGCCTCGAACCTCGCGTACTTCGTCATGGACGGGGGCGAACTGAAAGTCGTCAGCGGCTTCATGGACGTCACTGGCGACGAGGCGGAGTTGATCGACCTCCACATCGTCAACGACTTCGCTGAGCATCCGTCACACAGGATGGCCCAGAACACCGCGACCACGGGCGAGACCGCGCTCGGCGAGGTGCCGGAACCGCCGATGATGCAGCGGCCACAGATCACCGCGCCCAACGGCTACCACCGCATCGAAGAGCCGCCCGAGGAGTTCGAGCAGAACGGGTGGAGCATCAGTTGGAGCGGCCCCCGGACGGTCGGCGCGGAGGTGAGCGCCGACTTCAACGGGAAACCCGTGTTCTCGCTGACCGCTCCGTACTCCACGTCGACGTGTTACGATATGCCCGAGCGCAACGGGCGGAACACCCGGGAGTGGATGTTCCCCGACGACGAACCGGTCATCAGCGGCGAACTCATCTACTGGGACATCCACAGTCTCACGCTCGGCGGTCCCGGCATCCTCGGCAAGACGGAGTACCCCTCGAACCAGAGCCGTCCGGGCGGGTTCAACATCCGGACCCACTTCCACACCGGCGCGGTCCAGAACGCCCGCGACTTCCACTCCGGGCACCGCTTCGCGCCGTACAACTACTACATCAACTACCAGTTCTACGAGGACGGCGTCTTCATGCCCGTCTTCCAGCGGCACGGGCCCGGCTACGTCAACGAGTTCTACGAGTACCGGGAGCGTGAGAACGACGGGCCAGCCCAGTATTACCTCGAAAACTGGCTGACGAAGCCGACGCCGGGGACGACCGACGGCGTCGAGACGCGGGTATTCGACGGCAACGAGTGGCAGACGCCCGACTCCGAGTTCTACCTCGGAAGCGACGAGGTGAGCGAGGAGATGCAGGTTCGGTTCACCAACCCCGACGGACCCGAGACCATCGACATCCCGCTCGACAACATGAAAGAGGTCGTGGTCGTTCGACCGAAGGACGGCGAAATCGGGGAGGTCATCCGTGCGAACCCGGAAAACCCGGTCCCGGAGCTTGAGTTCTACCACCCCGCACAGTACGTCGACGACGAGCCGATCCAGGGCGAAGAAGTGTTCTTCTGGTTGCTGATGGAGGCTCCCACCGACGAAGTGCCCCACGCCTCGGGCATCACGTCCTACACGCAACTGGGCGAGTTCAACCTCAGCGGTTACTGACCCTCGCCCAGGTCCATCGTTATCGACTTCGTCTGGGTGTACTCCCGGAGCGTCTCCAGGGCGCCTTCCCGGCCGATGCCGGACTGTTTGTAGCCCCCGAAGGGCTGGCCCGCTGGCAGTCGGTTGAACGTGTTGACCCAGATATTCCCGGCCTTGATATCGTCGGCGATACGGTGCGCGAACGAGAGGTCGTCGGTCACTACCCCGGCGGCCAGCCCGTAGTCGACACCGTTTGCGCGGGCGATCATTCCGTCGTAGTCGTCCCACTCGATGATGACTTCGACCGGTCCGAAGATCTCCTGCTTTACGACCGCGCTGTCGGGGTCGACGTTCGCGACGACAGTCGGTTCCACGAAACAGCCTTCGGCGAGGATACCCTCTTCACCGATCCCCCCGCCCCGCAAGATGGTTGCATCGGAATGCTGGGCTATCCCGATGTAGTGGAGCGTCTTCTCGACTTCCGCACGGCTGATCTGGGGGCCGATATCGGTCGTTTCCGCCAGCGGGTCACCCAGCCGGAGGGACCCGATCTCCTCGAGGAACGCGTCGGTGAACGCATCCGCGATGCCGTCGTGGACGAACAGCCGCGTCCCGGCGCTACAGCACTCGCCGCCGTTGAAAAACATCGCGTCGACAGCGATCTCGGCCGCGTCGGTCGGGTCCGCGTCGGGTGCGATGACGAGGGGGCTTTTCCCGCCGAGTTCGAGTGTGATGTCGCTGAGGTTGTTCGCGGCGGCTTTCATGACGCCCTGACCGACTTCCGTCGATCCGGTGAACGCCACCTTCGGGATGCGCTCGTGGGAGACCAGCGGCGCGCCGGCTTCCGGGCCGAACCCGGTGGTAACGTTGACTACCCCGTCGGGCAACACGTCCGAGATCTCCCGCATAAACACGAGCACGGAGAGCGGGGTCTGCTCGGCCGGTTTGAGGACGACCGTATTGCCCGCGGCAAGCGCCGGGGCCAGTTTCCAGGTGGCGAGCAACAGCGGGAAGTTCCAGGGGACGATCTGTCCGACGACGCCGTAGGGTTCCCGTCTCGTCTTGATCTCCAGTTCCCCGTGTGGAACCGTTCGTCCCTCGATGGTACGGGCCGCGCCCGCGAAGTAGCGGAGGTGGTCGACGGCGAGTTCGATGTCCTGACGAGCCTCCGTGATCGGTTTCCCGTTGTCGAGGACCTCGATACGCGCAAAGTCCTCCGCACGCGCATCGAGTCGGTCGGCCATCGTCTGGAGTACCTGCTGTCGCTCCGCCGGCGTAGTCCCCGCCCAGCGCTTCTCGTATGCGTCCCAAGCGGCTTCGACCGCGCGGTCGACCTCGTCTTTCGTCCCCTCGTAGATGCTTACTAGCGGGTCTCCCGTCGTCGGATCGATCGACTGGAAGGTATCGGCGTCGCTCCCGGATATCCACTCCCCACCGACGAAGTGTTCCAGCGGTCCCGACGGGAGTAACGAATCAGCGAGGTCCGCGTGACGCCGCTTGATTCGGGGCGTGTCCGTCTCTGGTTGTGATGTCATTTTCCCCTACTCGGAGTGTCTGCTATGGTATCGCAGGACACTCTGTGAGAGCAACGGGGATAAGTGTTTCACTGGTTTACCGAAATCCGGTCGGTGTCCTCCCGTTCCAGCGCCTCCCGCTCGGCGGTCTCGGCGTACTCCTCGCCGCCCATCTCACGGAGCAGGTCGTCGAAAACGGCAGCGGCCGTCTCGAACTTGTGGACCGTCGGGAACGCCGTTTTGTCTATCTGCGCGATGAAGTCCCCGTACTCCCTGACGAACTCGTGTCGCCACGCCTCGCTCTGTTCCGGGGAGGCGAACTGCGCGACGAACTGCCACTCGTGGTAGTCGTCGGCGCTACAGAAGAGCATCACGTGGGGGTCGTCGAGCAGTCGCTTGTAACACCGTTCCCAGTTCTCGTCGAAGTTCGAATAATGGAAGGACACTTGGAAGAGGTAGTATTCGAAGATGTTCTGGTTCGGGACCGCACGCATCGAGAACACGCCCTCGTCACGCATCTCGTTCAAGATCTCGTTGACGCGATTATGAGAGAGTGAGATATCGAACTCCTCCTCTAAGATATCCCGAAGTTTACTGACGGGCTTGTCGGGATATTTCACTCTCGCCTTGAGAATAGCTGCGTCGCGTGGCGAGAGATCGAAGTTGAAATCGTTCCCATCGTGCATTGTGTTATGTTGTATTCCGGTCCGTTCGCTATCACAATAAGCGTTCTCCACCCATACTGTGTCAGTTTATACCGATATTCCGGGGAAATTCGATAGCCCGTCCCTCACCGGGTGAAATACTGTGCCGACACCTCCGTGGGGATCTGATTGAACGGCTACTCCCTATCCAACTCCGGTTCCGTAATGATAGAACCCTGTTTAGCGGGGCATATATGTTATTGTATCATCGTTATTCCTTCTATAGAGTGACGTATAATATAGTTTCAATTAATTATTTACAATGCCATGTCAAAGACTGCCATTGTCATCCCATGAGTACAGCTAGCGACGATTCCACAGGTACCGACAGCGAGATCAAACAACGGCACCGTGACGCCGCCGCCGACGTCGTCCCGGACAGCCTGAACCACTACATCGGCGGGGAGTTCGTGAGTGGGAACGGTCACGAAACAATCGAGACGCGGGACCCGACGACCGGCGAAGTGCTCGGTGAAGTACCGGCTGGCAACGCCGCCGACATCGACGACGCCGTCGAAGCGGCCCAGCGGGCGTTCGACGAGAACTGGAAAGGCGCCTCGCCGGGCGAGCGCCAGCGCGTCCTTTCGGAGATGGCCGCCACCGTCGAGGAGCATCAGGAGACCCTCGCCACGCTCGAAGTGCTTGACACCGGAAAGACGATCACCGAAGCGATGGGCGACATGGGGCTGGTCGTCGACCACCTCACGTACTACGCCGCCGCCGCCCGTAACGTCAACGGGGAGACGCGCCAGACGAACGACCTCTTCGACCGCGAGAAGCAGGTGTTCACCCTCAAGGAGCCCTACGGCGTCGTCGGTGCGATCGTCCCGTGGAATTTCCCGCTGCTCATTTCCATCTGGAAACTCGGTCCGGCACTCGCCGCGGGGAACTCCGTCGTCCTCAAGCCGTCCGAGGAGACGCCGCTGTCGATCCTGAAGCTGATGGAACTCGTCGACGACATCGTCCCCGATGGCGTCATCAACGTCGTCACGGGCTACGGCGAGGACGCCGGTGAACCCCTCTCGAAACACGAGGGAGTGCCAAAGATCTCCTTTACCGGGTCGACGGAAGTCGGCAAGGAGATCATCCGGAACTCGGCGGAGGATATCAAGAAGACGACGCTCGAACTCGGGGGCAAGAGCCCGGTCATCGTGTATCCGGACGCCGACCTCGAAGAGGCGGTCGAGGCGGCGATGATGGCTATCTTCTTCAACAAAGGGGAGTGCTGTGCCGCCGGCTCCCGCCTGTTCCTCCACGAGGAGATCAAAGAGGAGTTCCTCGAAGCGTTCACCAACGCTGCAGCGGGGATGACTGTCGGCGACCCCTTGCTCGAAGAGACGGACATGGGGCCGAAAGTCTCCGACGAGCAGGTCGAGCGGACACACGGCTTTGTCGAGGCCGCTCGCGAGAGCGGCGCGACGATCCGGACGGGCGGTGGGGTGCCGGACAACGATTCACTGGCCGGCGGTGCGTTCTACGAACCGACCATCATCGACGATATCGACCACGACCATCGATCGGTTCAGGAGGAGATCTTCGGGCCCGTCATGGAGACGTTCTCGTGGAGCGACGAGGACGAGGCTGTCAGGTTGGCGAACGATGTCGACTACGGGCTCGCCGCCGGCGTCATCGCCGGCGACGTGACCAAGGCGCTCCGGACCGCTCGACGGCTTGAGGCCGGCGTCGTTTGGGTAAACCACTACAACGACGTGTCGGCAGGCCAGCCCTTCGGCGGGTACAAGCAGTCCGGAACCGGGCGGGAGAACGCCATGGAAGCCATCGAGGAGTTCACCCAGACCAAAGCTATCAACGTCAACCTCGGCTGAAAGTAGGGGTTCTTCAGAAATCCTGTAGAACCTCTCGGGGGATTACTCGGTCACGAACTCGACACCGGAGATCTCGAATCGCGCCCCGCCCTCTGTACCGGTGGTCACTCGCACCCCCCAGTCGTGTGCCTCAGCGACCTGCTTTACGATCGCCAGTCCGAACCCGGTCCCATCCTCGGCCGTCGAGTAGCCCGTCTCGAATACCTCCTGGCGCGCGTCCTCGGCGATGCCAGGCCCGTTGTCTTCGATGTAGAACCCGTCATCCAGCTCTCCGACCGTGACCACGACATCGTCGCCGCCGTGTTCGACCGCGTTTCGCATGAGGTTCTCCAGGAGTTGCTGGAGCCGAGTTCCGTCGGCCCGAATTCGCCGGTCGAGGTCGGTTCGCAGGGACGTCTCGGCGGTCGCTACGTTCTGCCAGCAGTTCTGGACGAGCGTCCCGAGATCGACTGACTCGACGTCGCCCGTCCCCACGCCTTCCCGTGCCAGCGTGAGGAGATCAGTGATCAGCGTGTCCATGCGTCCGTGCGCCTGAGCAACAGCGTCCAGGTGGTCACTGTCGCACTCCTCCCGGGCCAGTTCTACGTGCCCCTCCGCGACGTTCAACGGGTTCCTGAGGTCGTGGGACACGATACTCGCGAACTCCTCCAAGCGCTCGTTTTGTCGCCTGAGCGTTCGCGCTTGGTCACGTTGGGCGGTGATATCGGAGATCGCGGTAACGACCTGTTCGTTCCCCGCCGTATCAGCTGTGAGCGGGGCCGCATTGACCGACAGCCATCGTTCCGTCCCGTCGGGCCACACGATCCCGTGTTCGTAGTCGAGAACCGTCTCACCGGTCCGTTCCACCCGCGCGAACGGGAGTTCGTCGTTCGGGATCGGCTCGCCGTCCTCGTCAACGATCTGCCACGCCAGATCGTCATACGTTCGCTCCGTGATCTCAGCTTCAGTGAGCCCGAGTACTTCCTCCCCGCGCTGATTCGCCTGCATGATTTCGCCATCGGAGTTGAGGATCGTAACGCCGACTGGAAGCGTCTCGAACAGCGTCGAGAGGAGCGTGTTCGCCGCTTCGAGTTCCTGTTCGCGGAACCGGAGCTGCTCGGTCCGTTCGGTCTGCTCGAACGCCGCGGCGATGGCATCCGCCAGGATCTCACTGAAGGCGATATCCTGCCGATCGAACGCCTCAGGGGTCTCCGACCCGGCCATGAGGATGCCGTAGTCGCCAAGCGGGACGATAAGCTCGCTACGAACCGGCGTTTCCGGGTTGTAGATGTCGGGGTCGTCGCGGACGTCGTCGAGCGCAAGCGTCTCCCCTCGGTCGTAGACACGCCCGGCGATGCTGTCCCCTCTCCTGAATGTCGGAATGTCGCCGACGAGATCGCGGGCGTAGTCCGTTGCCGCGATGGGGACGAGCGCGTCCGCCTCGCCGTCAAAGACGTGGATCGTACTCGCGTCCAATCCCAGGATCGTGGCTGCGGCTTCGACCCCGATCTCGCCGATCTCCTCACGCGTGTCGGCGGTCATCAGGGAGTGCGTGGTCTCGTTGAGGGCTGTGAGACTCGTCTCGCGTTGCTTGCGTTCGGTGATGTCACGGTCGGAGATGAGCAGCGACACGACCTCACCCGCATCGTCTGTGACTGGCCTGATCACTCCCTCGATGGTGTAGGGTTCGCCACTCGGGCGTACGAGGTCGGCTTCGAACTCGACGTACTCGCCGCGTGCGGCGCGGTCGATCCAGTCCCGGACGTCGTCCTGGAGCGATTCGGAGTGTGCGAACCAGGGGGTTTTCCAGAACGGCATGCCGGTGACCTCGTCGGGCGTTGCATCGACGTACGCCATGGCTGTCCGGTTGATGTTGAGGACGTTGCCGTCGGTGTCGATCAGTCCGACGAGGATGTTCGGGTCGTTGAACACGGCCTGATAGCGGCGCTCCTTCCGGCGGAGTTCCTGCTCCCGCTGTTTCCGCTCCGTGATGTCCCGGTTGTTCGTGATGATGCTCCCGATCGGCGGGTTTTCGAGGTGGTTCGTCCCACGGATCTCGAGCCAGCGCCACTCGCCGTCGGCCGTTCGGAACCGGGTTTCCTCGGTTATCGTCCCCCCGGGATTCCCAATGAGTTCGGTAAACGACTCGTAGGTATCATTCAGATCGTCGGGGTGGATGTAATCGAAGCCGTTTTCGCCGAGTAGCTCCCCGGGTTCGTATCCCAGAATCCGCGTGAGTGACGGGCTCTGGTATTTCACAGTCCCGTCCTCACCGAGGACTGTGATGATATCCGTCGATCCTTCGAGGTAGGCCTCGTATCGCTCCAACTCGCGTTCCCGTTCTATGCGCTCGGTCACATCGGTGCCGACTCCGAGAACCGCCCGTCTGTCGGTTCCGTGGAGTTCGTAGGGGAGAACCCGTGGCTCGATGACGTGGGGCTCCCCACGGGAATCCGGGATTTCAACCTCGTCGTACCGCGTCCGCTCCTCGGACGCGAGTACGTCGTGTATCCTCGCCTGAAACCGGTCGGCAATATCCCCATCGAGCAGGTCGGCGACGTGTGCTCCCTCGATCTCCTGGACCATCATATCGTGAAAGTCGGCGAGGGCCTCGTTCGCGAGCAGGTACCGGCCGTCTTCGTCAACGACGTACAGGAACTGCGGGAGCGCGTCAATGATCTCCCTGAGTTGCTCCTCGCTCCGCTCGATCATCTGCTGGGAGTGATAGTGTTCGATAGCGTTCCCGACGCGATTGGCCAGCACCGAGTACTGGTCCGTTCCGCCTTCCTTCTGGAGGTAGTCGGTCACCCCGGCGGAGATCGCGTCACTGGCGACTTCCTCCGACCCCTTGCCGGTAAAGAGGATGAAGGGGAGATCCGGATGGTCTTCGCGGACGGCTTGGAGGAACTCGATGCCGTTCCGCCCGGGCATGTCGTAGTCCGAGATGATGCAGTCGTAGTCCGTCTCGGCAAGGAGTTCCAATCCCTCGGTGGCGTTGCTGGCCGTTTCGACGGAGAGCGTGTCCCGTTCGCGTTCGAGGAACGTCGCGGTCAAGTCCGCGAGTCCGGGCTCGTCGTCGACGTGCAGGACCCTTTTCGTCTCCGTCGCGGTGTCTGCGAGCGGTGAGAGGACGCTCATCGGGCGTCCCCTTTGGCTGGCGTGATGCCAAGCCGGCCGTTGTCGGTCGTCACACGTACAGCGTCGTCTGTCGGGAACGGGAACTGCGAATCGGTGCCGAGCCGTGCGGGGATCGTCGCGCACAGCGTGGGAGCGTCGCCGCGTTCGAACATGCGGCTTGGGTGCGTGGTTACCATGGGTGTGAAGCTTTGGACACGGATGTGAACGCGGTTAGGAACTGCTGGTGTCTGAGAGAAACGGGCCCCGCGCATCCACAGCGTGTTCGAGTAGTACCGTATATAGCACCCCACGTGACATAGCTCTGTTGGGATAGAGGTTGTCACAATCTCACGGTTTTCGGACGATATCTGATCGCCGTACACGTGCCCGCTATTCGGCAAACGCCTCCGATTCGACGGTACTGTGTTCCATGCAACTAATGTAACTAGCTGATGATTGGTTGCCGGCTTGAATGCCGAACTGATCCACACCTTGGCCGCTCGGTGGATTGTCGGTCCCAGTGTCGGATTCTGGGGACCTATTCCCCTCTCAACACGGTGTCCCGGCGAGCCCTCAAGGTCCGATTGACTCGATCAGGCTGAGGATGTAGGGGCGAGTTTGTGGAAAGACGAGCAGGCTGTGCGCAAGGACAATCACGCCAGTAATCCGACTTTCCCCGCCGGTATTGAGCATCCCGACCCCCACGACGACAATCAGGAACCCCACCCCATAGACTACCGCCAGTACGACCCAGTCACGGGTCGTCGGAGCTAACATTCCCACGCCGGCCGCGCTACAACGTTCTGCGTGGTAAGAATGGTCCGATTACCGGCGTCGAACGCCCGGGACCTGTAGAATCACAGTCTATCCGAGTTTATTCGCGCAGCACTGTTTCGGACAGTATCGCTGGTCGGTGGACCCCCCTATTCGTCAACTGAACCGGAAGACAGCCCATTGACCGTGTTCGCATAGTCCTGAAGCACTGCCCACGTGAATTGGTCGTCCGGATACACACTGACGCTCGCGTTCCATTGCTCCGGGTCATCGACCGGATCAGTCGCGAAATCAAACGGGATCATGAACGTCCAGTTGAGCGCCCCGTTCACGTCGTGGGCCAGGAACTCGTCGAATATCTCGCGGTACTTGTCGGCCCGCTTCTCGTCTTGGGCTTTCCAGTCGTCGTCCCGACGATCGACCCGGAACTCCCCGTCGTCGTTACTCGGCGCGACCTCACCCGCATACAGCGGCTTTTCGAGGGTTTCGTGCGCATCGCTGGCGTGGTTCTCGACCCACGTTTTCCATCGCGGGACACCGTCCTCGTCTTCGGCCAGCAGCCCGTTTTTGTTGAGATACATGTGGAACGTGGCCGCGTCGATCGCATCGGGCTGGTGATTCTCGATGAAGTCCATCCCCTGATCCGATTTCCCCGGCAGGCTCTTGTCCCTCGATTCCTCGTAGTAGCCGATCTCCCCGGTCGAGAGAAGGTGATTCCCGTCGATGGATTTGATGAACGGTGCCATCTCCTCGATCCAGTCCTGCATGATCGACGTCGCTCCGTCGTTGTCCAGGAGGTCGGGTTCGTTCACGAGTTCCCACATCATGATCCCGGGGTCGTTGCGATATTCACGGCCGGTGAAGACGTTCACCCGCGTCAGCACCGCCTCGACGTACTCCTTGTAGAGCGCCCGGCAGTTGGGGTCGGTGTAGAAGTCGTCGTGACTCGACGCCGATGCGGTGTAGTGAACGAAATCGGTGATGCCGGTGTGGCTGTCGGTGTTGCTCAGGAGCGGCAGAACCAATCGAACGCCGGTTTCGTTTGCCTTGTAGATGGCGTAGTCCAACTTCCGCATCACGGTTTCGTTGAGCGGCGGCAACGACTCGACGGCGTCCGAACCGTCATCAGCGGGTTCGGGAAGTACTTTGTTGTTATTCCCTTTACAGGCGCCGACGAAGCACTTGCCGGCGTACACCCACGTCCGAAGTGCCGTTAGCCCGAGGTCGGACGCCTCGGCAAACACCCTGTCGACGTACCACTGGGGCGCTCGTCGGACCATGTCGTTGTTCCCGCCGCTGAAATAGAACGGTTCCCCGTCCCGGACGAAGTTCCGGCCCTCAGTCTGAATGAAGTGGTCGAGTTTTGGAACCTCGCCTCCGACTTCCAGATCACCACGAACCGCTTGGCCGTTCTCGCCCGCCTGGATGGTGAACGGATGGGTGCCGGCCACGAGACCGCCATCGATCGTAAAGGAGAGTGTCGCTGTCTCGCCCGGGTCGAGGTCGACCGGCTTCGAGTGTTCGGTTTCACCGAGGGCCAGCGAGACAGTGCTTGACCCGGCGCTCTCACCCGAATTCGTTACTGGCGTGCGGATCTCGAACGTCTCACCGGGAGCAATATCGGCGGGGTAGGTAGGCTGTCCGAACACGAATTCAGCGTCCGCGGGGGCTGTCGTTGTCGTCGACGTACTTCTCGTCGTATCAGTCTGGGTCGTCGTGTCCTCGTCCGTTTCCGTGTCGGGATTGGACTCACATCCCGCTAAAAGACTCGTAGAGAGAGTTGCAACCGCGAGGAACCGACGTCGCTTCATAGCGTATCTATCAAATCGAGGGTACAAATAATCTCGGTCAGTCGGGAGATCGGTCGGATCTTATATCGGCGTCAGAACCAGCCTGTCAGGTATATTCGGTGGGAATCACGTAACAGAAAGGCGGGGGACATCCGACCCGAGGCCAGTGAGGTCTGGTCACATCACCTTTCGGACAGACTGTGCCAGTTAGACGTATGGATCGAACATCTCCACCACGACCCACTATTAGCAATCGAGGGGGTTGCAAATCTGCTTGGGAGAATTCCCACTGTCGGCTTTTGATCTGCAACTAGTCGGCTACCGAATGGCAACGATGCAGAACCAGCTGTGACGTACGTTCATGAGTATTGCAGTTGGACTGGAATATCGTCAGATGAATTCCTTGGATAGCGGTCCGTCGGCACCGGCCCGAAATAGAAACGCAACGATCGCGGGGGTTTGCATGGTGCTGGCTGGGTTCATCGCGTTTATGGGAATCACCACCGCCGAAGTGCTCTACCCCGAGTATTCGACGAGACAGGACATCAGTGACTTGGGATCGACGATACCACCGAATCCGATCATCCACGAGCCGTCAGCGACGATATTCAACACGACGATGCTGGTAACAGGGGGACTCCTGCTGATTGGGGCGTTCTTCAGTTACCGGTTCGTGGATGGGCGTAGCTTCCCCGTGGCACTCACTCTGTTCGGATTTGGGGCGTTCGGCGTCGGGGTTTTCCCGGGCAATATCACTCCCTGGCATGGGTTGTTTGCCTTGCTTACCTTCTTCACCGGCGGCATTACTGTCGTGCTCTCCTCGCAAGTCGTGACCGGACCGTTCTCCGTTCTCTGTTGGCTCTTCGGCGGTATCTCCCTGCTCACGCTGACCAGTGTCTTCGTCTACGGGCTGGTTATCGGTGCCCCGCATCCACTCGCATTTCTCGGCTCCGGTGGCATCGAGCGCTGGGTGGCGTATCCGCTCATCATCTGGGTACTCGCTTTCGGTGGCTATCTGTTGGCAAGCCCGATCGCAACTGGCGAACTTTCTACGGAGTGAACTCGTGTTTCCCTGGTAAATAGTCCTCAAAGAGTAACGCTTTGTATCGTGCGACGGATTCAGGCGAACTACCGAATGAATCCGACTCGGTCGCAACTTCTCTCTCAGTTACGCCGCATGGACGAATACGACTTCGAGGAGTTGGTCGCTGACATCTGGGCGGAACGGGGCTGGCAGACAACCGTGACAACGGGCTCTAGCGACCGGGGGATCGACGTGATCGCCCGGAAACAGAGCCCGTTCAGGCAAAAACAGCTCATTCAAGCGAAGCGGTACGCCGCCGACAACAAGATCGGGAGTCCCGACATTCAGCAGTACAGCAGTCTCAAACGGCAGGAAGACGACGTCGATGCAGTCATCGTCATCACCACGAGTTCGTTTACGTCCCAGGCCGAGCGGACAGCGAACGACCTGAACGTGAAACTCATCGATGGCCCGGATCTCGCGGACGTGATTGCTGACCTCGATTCCGACGGGATCGTGTCTGCGTACTTTGGCGATCAGACGAAGACACCCCGTTCGAGTAGTGCCACTACGACAGACAAGTCTGAGGGGTCGTCCACAGACCAGAATTCACGCGCATCGCGGTCGGCCACTAGTAGCACGGACGCTACGGGAAGTAGTACATCGGCCGATCCGTCGGCGTTGCCCGACCGATTCGAGAAGGACGAACGGACGACCAAATTAGGAAAGAGCTGTCCGTACTGCAGCAGTTATAGATCGATCTGGAAGGGGAAAACCGCGAACACGGATCCACTGCTCGTCTGTGAAGACTGCGGGACGAAGTGGGTGAAGAAGACGGGGATCATCGCCTCGACGAAGTGGAATGCACTCGGCAAAGACGAGAAAAAGACGGCCTCGGAGTGGAAGAGCTGACTTTCCCTATCTTATCGAGGACAACGTAGAAGCCTCTCGAGGCCGATCTTTGCAATATGGGGTTCACAGCGTATTACGACGATCACGAGGAACTTGTCCAAACCGGTCTCGCGGTTGTGTTGGCGATTGTCGCGATCAGTTCCTTCCGGAAGGGGAAGCGATTGCGCGGGTTACTGGCGGGGCTCGGTGCTATCGGCGTCAGCTATCGGATGCAGGGCGAGTCCGAGACGTTGGGGGAGACTTTCGATATCAGTTCCTCCGAGACTGGTTCTCCGGGTGACGAATCCGGGGAAGGCGAATTGACCTGTGCTGCCTGTGGTGAACCGATCCACGTGGGGCAAGGGCGGGGTCCAAACGAGAACGACGAAATCGTCCACGATACCTGCAAGCAACCGTCTGAATAATTGATCCCATCCGACTCTGACCCGGGGCTTGGACAAGACAGGACTATCGAACGCCCGTCTCTCAGACTTCCCACTTTATCGCCGTCTCATCCGACCTAATATGCAGAATCACCTTATTACCGCCTTCGAGAAAATTCTCGTCTATGGAGATATCGCTGGACGCCGCTTCTGTGTCGTCGACGTGGACTTCGAAGTGATAGTTTCCAGGGTCGGATATGCCCGTGTCGACGGTCACATCCTCGTCAGGTTCTAAGACGTCGGAAAACACCTCTTCCGAATCCACCAATACCTTCACTTTGGCATCATTCGACCGGCTTTGATCCACTAACAGTTCAACGTGATTTCCAGAGCTAGTCTTAGCTGTCTCACCAGCCGTTCCGCTATCATCAAACAAACAACCGGATAGAGCCGTTGCCCCCACCACACTGGCCCCAATGAAGCTCCGTCGATTCACATCATGGCTTGACAGGGTCGAATTAAATTCTTTCTGTGTGATTCCGTCCATTACAAAATTCGATCTGGGCCTCTCGGAGTACTCGTCTGTCTTGGTGTTTGACCGGACTAGCCACTCAGTCATCACTTCTGTTGGTTCCTTCCTCGTTTTCTAGCACGGAGTACTGCACCGTCAAAATGTAGTAGAGGACACTTACGATCAAGCCACCGATGACCGACAGAAGCCAAACCTGAACTCAAGATCCGGGGTCATGAATGACGCCATCCGACATGATGATCGTATCGGTAGTATTGTGGAACGGAGCAACCATCGTTTCGGAAGAAACGGAAACACCCCCATTCCGTTTATGTCGCCCGACACGGATGACGGAGGTATGATACAGGATGCTCGGGTTCTCCAGCAGGAGTTCATCCCCAAGGAGATCGAGCACCGCCACGCCGAGATGAACCGGCTCTCGGACGCGCTCCGGCCGATCCTGGACGGCCAGCAACCGGACAACGTCTTTATCTTCGGCCCCACTGGAGCGGGCAAGACCTGTGTCGCACGATACTCGCTGGAGAAACTGCGCGAAGAACTGCTGGATATCCAGTACCAGTACATCAACTGCTGGCAGGACTACAACCGCTTTCGCGTACTCTATCGGATGCTCGAAGGCATCGACAGCACGCTCGACATTCACCGGCAGAGCACGCCACGGGACGAACTGTTCGAGCGCCTCCGGGAGTACGACGACATGCCGTACGTGGTCATTCTCGACGAGGTCGACCAACTCGAAGATATGGACGTCCTCTACGACCTCTACACGCTCCGGAACATCACGATGATCATGATCGCAAACGAGGAACTGGAGCTGTTCGCCGGCATGGACCAGCGGGTGAACAGCCGCCTCCAGAGCAGCCACCGGCTCCAGTTCGACGCCTACTCGAACGACGAACTGGTCGGGATCCTCAGCGACCGCGTGGAGTGGGGGTTCACGCACGACGCCATCAGCACGCGGCAGCTCGAAACGATCGCCGACGCCGCGGCAGGCGACGCCCGTGTTGCCATCGGAATTCTGCGGTCGGCGGCCCGGCAGGCCGAACAGGACGGTGCTGACTCCATCGCCGATACCACTATCACGCAAGCTATCCCGGCAGCACGGTCGGAACTCCACCAGCAGAACATCGAGAAGCTCAACGAGCATCAACAGACCGTCTACGACATCGTCGCGGACGCCGAAGTCATCACGCCGGGGGAGTTGTACGACCGCTACGAGGGGGCGGTTTCGGATCCGAAAACGAAGCGGACCGTCCGAAACTATCTGCAGAAGATGGTTCACTACGACCTCATTGAGTCTGAGGGCGAAAAGCGCGGACGGGAGTACAGGCTCAACACGCAGTGAGCTATCGAGCAGGACGCGCTCACGGCCACATGACGGTGTGAGTCCTCGGAAACGGAAGTTCCGGAAACACCACACCTCCGCTTTTGCACGGTGTCGCGTTTGGTTCCCGTATGGGATTTCGACAACCAGCCAACCGTTCCACGGACGTCCAGCTCCCCGACCAGGTACCGGATCTCAAGCCAGGCGTGACGCTTCTCGATGGCCCCGCGGACCGGTCGGTCGCACTCCACCAGCTCGTCCTGACTGACTTCGCGGACGAATCCGGGAACGCATACTGGATCGATGCCCGAAACAACGCCACGACGTACGCGTTCTACGAACTCGCGGGTGACCGAACCGACCTGTCCGGTCTCCGGATCGCTCGTGCGTTCACCGCGTATCAGCACCACTCGCTGGTCCGGCGGACCGCTCGCGTCGTCACGCCGAACACGGCAGCCGTCGCAGTGCCCTGCCTCCCGTCGCTGTATCGCGACGACGATGTGCCCGACCACGAAGCGGCGGATCTACTCGAATCGGCGCTCGCGATCCTGGCAGAACTCGCCGAGACGCTCGACATCCCCGTCGTCATCACTGCCAATACTGGGAGCGATCACGGCGAACTCGTCGCCGAGTACGTCGACCACGAGATCAACTGCCGCAAGACGGGACTCGGGCTCCAGTACTCCAGCGAGGACTTCACGACGGACGTCTACTGGCACGACGGCTTCTGGCAGACGACGATCCCCTACTGGGTCGACCTGTTCGGTGCCGTCTCGGAGACGGACACGGTTCGGCCGCGCCCCGAGACGCCGATTACGGAACTGGAGGTGGTCTGATGGGGCGCACGAACCCCACCTTCCGCGATTTCCTGCAGACGTTTCGATCGCAGTGGCAACCGTTCCGCCGAGGGTTGCGACGACAGGACAAACCACACTTCGACCGCCTGTTCGAGCACGCCGAGTCCCACGCGGACGCGGCAGGCTACATGAACGCGACCGACCCGGAGGTCGCGATCATCCTGTCGATGCTCCTCGCACAGGAACGTGAGATCCGGGAACTCCGAACGCAACTCGACGAGGCGCAGCGATGACGTTCAAAGTCGAGTTTCGGAACGGGACGTGTGTCGAGTGGGATCGGACTGCTGACGGTGTCAGCCGCACTGAGAACGAACGATACACGCCATCACTGTACATCGACGGTCCGGAGACGCCGCTAGCGGACCTTCGGACTGCATTGGAGCGTGATCCGAAGGTCACGGCCACCGCTATCGAACGCTGGTACACGAGCCTGCAAGACACCGCAAAAACGGACGTCCTTCGCGTCGATGTCGACCACGTCGCTGACGTCCGATCCGTGGCTACCGAGGTGCGAGGGGTTCACGAACGGGATAGCTACGCTCCGGGGACGTTCCGGCTCTACAACGTCGACCTGTCGCCACAGTTCCGATACTGCGTAGAGA
Organism: Halostella litorea; assembly: GCF_004785955.1. Taxonomy (NCBI): domain Archaea; kingdom Methanobacteriati; phylum Methanobacteriota; class Halobacteria; order Halobacteriales; family Natronoarchaeaceae; genus Halostella; species Halostella litorea. The sequence continues at coordinate 359,615 of NZ_SJER01000004.1, forward strand.
CTGGCACGGACCCGACGCCGGACCATGCGCTGTCGACCTTGTCGCTGCGGATCGGCGACCAGGCACTCGCCACAAAGGACGTGTCGTCGCTGACGGTCGACGGTGACGAGATCACAGGCTCACCGGCGGCCGTGCTTCAAGCAGTCTACAACCGTGTCCGGACGACCGACCCCGATGTCCTCATCGTCTCTCACGGGGACCTCGTGCCGGTTCTCTATGAGCAGGCCGACGAAGTCGGACTCTCGGAGTTTCAACTGGGCCGTGAGACCGGGTGGGACAAACTCGCTGGCGAGAGTACCTACGTGAGCTACGGCCAGGTGGGTCACTCGCCCGCTCGCTACGACGTGCCCGGCCGTGTCCTGCTCAATACCTCGAACAGTTTCCTCTGGGCGGAAACCAGCCTCAACGGTCTCGTCGACCTCGTCAGCCGGTCGTGGAAACCCCTGCAGGAGCTGGGGTGGGCGAGCATCGGAACAGTGCTGACGGCGATCCAGATCCGGGAAGCGCTCGAACGGGACGTCCTGATCCCGTGGGACAAGTGGGAACCGGAGGAGTTCAAAGATGTCCGGACGCTCCACGCGGCCGACCGCGGTGGATTCACGTTCGCTCCGCAGGTGGGGCTGCACGAGAACGTGTACGAAGTGGACTTCTCGTCGCTGTATCCCCGGATCATCTGCGAGTGGAACATCAGCCCCGATACGATCCGCTGCGACTGTCACAGTGACCGTACCGATATCCCGGAACTCGGCTATAACGTCTGTGACGACGACGGCTTCCTCCCGGCGGTGTTGCAACCGCTGTTGGACGACAGAGCTGCGATCAAACAGCAACTCCGCGAAACGGACGACCCGGAACGGGAAGCGGAACTCAACTCCCGTTCGGCGGCGATCAAGTGGATCCTCGTCTCCTGTTTCGGCTATCAGGGCTACCGCAATGCGAAGTTCGGCCGGATCGAATGCCACGAAGCCATCAACGCCGTCGCTCGCGATATCCTGCTTCGATCGAAAGAACGGCTGGAAGCCAACGGCTGGGAGATCGTCCACGGTATCGTCGACAGCCTCTGGGTGACGCCGATGGACAACACGGAGACGACACCGCTCTCGTCGGTCACCGATGCGATCTCCGACGATATCGGGATCACTCTCGAACGTGAGAGCAGGTACGACTGGGTGTGTTTCGTCCCGAAGCGGACGTCGAATGCCGGCGCTCTCACGAAGTATTTCGGGAAAGTAGCCGACACAGACGAGTACAAACTCCGGGGGATCGAAGCCAGACAGCGAAGTACCCCACCGTACATCGAAGCAGTCCAACGTGACCTGATTCGGATCGTCGAGACCGAGCGAAATCCAGAAGCGGTCTGCGATCGATTGCAGCGGTCGCTAACTGAACTTCGAGCCGGAGATGTTCCACCCGAGGAACTCGTCATCACGAAGCGGGCGTCCAAAGCACCCGAAGCGTACACGCAGCGGACCCAGACGGTTGCCGCGCTCGAACGTGCTCGGATGAAGGGACTCGATCCACAGCCCGGTGAGTCCCTCCAGTACGTGGTCGTAAACGACGACACTCGATCGCGGGACCGCGTCAGATTACAGTTCGAGGATATTTCGGAGTACGATACGGGATTCTACAGGGGCCAACTCGTCCGTGCGGCGGAAAGTATTGTCTCCCCGTTTGGGTGGGATGCGGAGCGGATCGAAACGTACCTGAACGATATCGACGACGTGAGCCTCGCCGCGTTTTAGACCCGTACGGACGGCAATGATACTGGCCATTGACGAAGGACTCGTTGGGACGGAGAACATCGACCCCGGGCCTGAAGGCGATATCTCGACGGCCCGGCTGCTAAGTGAAGGATTCAAATCCATCACCGAAAACGGCGTCCTCGGTGATCCAGCGAAGGCAACAACCGACGCAGGAGAAGTGAAATCCAGAACGTCGTGGAGACGTACGTCGAGCATATCAAACCCGAACGCGAGGCAGTCTGGTTGAGCGACGAGTGGTCAGCACATTACTGCCCGAGGCGAAGGAACCGTGCGCTGTCGAGGGCGGCAGTGGACTGGCCGGTGTCGAACAGCACGTCGTCGATCGCGGCTACGAAGCCCCACTCGCCGCTGAGTCCTGGCGCTGACAACACACGGCATATACCTCATGCCGTGAGCGACGATATCACCCGGTGAGAAAACAATACTACTGGGTTACGTTGCGGTCGATGGTAGACGCGACTCCGACGGAAGGGGCGAACCGATCGTCTGACGTAACTGGCTCGAGTGGGGGGCTTAGCCGACGCCGGTACCTCGCGCTCACCGGCGTCGTCACGGTGGGCACAGCGGCCGGGTGTATCAGCGGCTCCGGCGGCGGCGACGGTAATGGGGCCACCAGCGGCGGTGCCGGGAACGCCGACAGCGGCCCTGACCCGTTCAGTTCGGTGGAAGCTGACAACCAGAGGATAACCGCGACGATGGCCCAGGACAAGACTGCCGATGCGGTCAAGGTAGTCGACCCGAGCGGACAGGACCGCATGGAGGTCGAGGTGACGCGCGGGAGCGCGGAGATACCGGTGTCGACGGTCGGGGACTGCGGGTCCTGCGAGGAGTTTACGGTACATCTCCCGGGCGGCGAGTACGAACTCGTCGCGATCCGGATCCCCGAAGACGACGCCGAGAGACCGACCGAGGTCGGTCGGCGGCCGGTGACGGTCGAACGAAGTGCCGAGATCACTGCCGTGGATATAGCGGACGGAGAGGTGGCCGTAACCGTACGAAACACGGGCCAGTTCCTGATCCGCGCACGGGCGCTCCGGTACGAGCCGACCGACCCCGCGACGACCGCTGCGAGCGAGTTCTACTCCAGGAAACAGTTGCGGAAAAGAATTGGGATAGAGCGAACCGATACGCCGGACCACGAACTCCGCAAGACGGAGAGCAGGCCGGTCCTCGAACATATCGTGGTGCCGGGGTCGACCGGGACGTTCACGATGGGTTCCACGCGTCTCTATCGATCCGAGGAGTTGACGGAGGAGACCGCCTGCACCGGCCAGTCGGTCGACTTTCGGTTCGAGTTCCTCGGCCAAAGCGAGGATATGCGTGCCGCGGCGACGGGGACGATGAGGTTTAACGGCGGCGTCGAGACGGCGGATGACGAGTCGTTCGCTTGTAAGGAATCACGGATCGATAACGTCAGTTCGGTCGAGACGCAGGAGACGTCGTGATCACGGCCGACCAAACCGGGGCGTGACCCACCATCAGCCCTGAACCACGATGAAGCGTTGGCCCTCTCACGGGACGTTCCACCCGTCCAAGACGAATGTCGCGAACCCTATCATTAAGGGGACGTCCTCTCATTCCGAAGGCATGGACGCGGACGAGGTGCCGTGGATAGCCCTCGTCGAGGAACGGTTGGCGTTTCTCGATCGGCTGTCGGAGTCGCCCGCTCACAAGCCTCAACTGGAGACGGACCTCGACTGTTCGCGGTCGACCGTCGACCGCGCAATTCGACGCCTAGAAGCCGCGGGTCTGGTCGACCGGGTCGGCGACGGCTACGTCACGACGCCGACCGGGCGGGTAGCGGCCCACCGATATCGGTCCTACGTCGCCGACCAGCGGACCGTCGACGACGCACAAGCGGTGCTCTCCGTCCTCCCGCCGGACTGCGACGTTCCGCCGGAACTCGTCGCCGGGGGAACGGTCGCCACGGCCGACGACCGCCCCCACCGTTTGTTCGAACGCCTCGCTCGACACCTCCGCACGGCCGATCGCTATCAGGTCGCGCTGCCAACGCTTGCGGATTCGCGACACCTCCGCTTGCTCCACGCGCGGGTCCTTTCCGATGGACTGGACGCCGATCTGTTGGTCGCGCCCGCGCTAGCCGACCGCCTCAGAGAGGAGTTCCCCTCGCTGATCGGCGACCTATTCGCCACGGAGTCGTGTACGATCCGGCGCGCCGATGTCCCGCCGTTCGTGGTCGCCCTTTCGACGAGTGACCCGCCGACGGCGGATCCAGCGGCGGCATCGACGCGGGACGGCGGCGCGACAGCCATCGTCGCTACCCACGACGAAGGGGCGCTGGCGGGGACCATCGAAAACGACGCCGACGCTGCGATCGACCGAGCGCGCACGCTGTTCGCTTCCCTCGGAGAGAACGCCAGATCCCTCGTGAGTCCTCCCGCCGATCGTGATACAAGCACTCCGCTCCCGGCCGACGACATGCAGACCCACCGCGCCCTCGCCGACGCCGGTATGACCCGCCTCGACCGCGCGTATTTCACGGAGTGCACGCCCGGCGAACCCGAGACAGCCTGGAGACTGGGGTTCGACCTCGTCGACGCCTACTACGGGTACGCTGTCGGGCGGGTCGACCCATCTCTGGACGAAGGCAAGTCGAACGGCGACGCGGCCTCGAAACGGTTGCGAGACCCCGGCGACTTGGACGGCGAGTTCTCCCCATCCGAAACCGAGGCCGGTCTCGAAGCAGGCAGCGACTGGTCGCTACCGACCCCACCTGATGTCCCGCAGTCAGACCGAGCCGAATTCGAGGACGGCGTCGCTATCGGCGTCGGAAGCGAGAACGGGGAGACAAGCGGGGGCGAAGGCGATGGTGAACCCGACAAACCCCGGGCGAGTTCGAGCGGTTCGGTCGTGTCCTCGGTACTGGTCGACCGTCTGGCGGCCGGTGACGACCACGTCGTATTGGGTCCGCCGGGGTCCGGGAAGAGCACGGTCTGTCGCCGCGTCGCCTGCCGATGGGTGGAGGCCGGTCACGGCCCCGTCTTCTACCGAGAGGGGGACACGTCCGGTAGCGACTTGTCGGGCCTGAAACGAGTCGTGACAGCCGCGGAGGGCCACGCGCTCGTCGTCGTCGAGGACGCCGCCGGCCCGGTAACGGAGCCAACGCTCGAATTCCTGCGGACAGTACGGGACGACCCGGAGGTGACCGTCCTCCTCGAGGGGCGTGAAGGGGCGTGGCGCGGTGCTGTCGACGATGTCTCCGACCCCCGGTTGCGCGATCTCGCCCGGCGTGTGCTGAGGACTCACCGGCTCCCGGACGTCGACGAGAGGACGTGTCTCCGCGCGATCGCGGCGTTCGAGGCCGCGACCGGACTGGAAGTCCCGCTCTCCCCGGCCGCGCTCTACGACCGGGTGACGACCGAAGACGGGATCGGCGAGATGTACGTGCTGAGCCACCAGATCGTCGCTCACGCCATCTCGGCGCCGTGGCTCGACGACGCAACGGCGCCATCGGCGCTCGAGGGCGACGTCAGGGCCGTTTACGACGCGCTCGCACCTCCCGAGGGAGCCGCCGAGAAGGACTACGAGACGCTTCCGCTCGAGGTTGGGCTCCTCGTGGCTGTGCTTACCGCCGCCGAGCGGTCCGTCACGCCGGGGCTCGTCCACGCGGTCGCAGCCGAGCGCGCCGACGCCGAGCGCGCCGACCGGGCCCACCGTCGCGTCGAGGAAGTGCTCGACGACCTCGACGGCCGATTGCTCCTCCGACGCGAGGACTCGGACACTTACCGGACCCAACACCCGCGGTGGGCTATCCGGTTTCTCGAACATGCGACCGACCGGGCCGAACGTGAAACCGTCGCGCTGTTCGAACGTGCGATCAACGCCGTGCTCGCGCTCGCTGACGACCCCGAAAGGCGAGAACACGTCAGCGATTGGCTCGGTTTCGAACCGCCGTCAGTCAGTCGGCTGGCGGAGACCGAATCGGTCGACGAACTCGTCGAATCGCTCTTCGGGCTCGCGTTCTCCCACTCGACGCTCGCGCCGCTTTTCGGGACGACCAAACACTCGGGCATCGACCTGCCGGACGCCTGTTCGACGGCGGCCCGCCTCGAGTCGATCTCCTGTCGCGGGAAGATGTGGTACGACCACGGCGACGCCGACCGCGGCGAGACCGAACTGTCGATACTCTGTGACCGCGCGGCGGAGGCGACCGACGAGGGGACGCGCTCGACGTATCTCGCGGAGGGGTACCGGGGACTGGGGGAGGTCGTGGTCGACCGCGGCGAGACCGAGACCGCACGCGAGTTCCTCGACCGCAGCCTGGCGGCCGCCCGCGACGGGGACGACCCCCGGCACGAGGTCGGCGCACTGAACTCCCTGGCGTGGGTCGCGATGACCGACGACGATTACGAGCGCGCACAGGAGCACCTCGACGAGGCGCTCGCTGTCGCCGAGGACCTCGGGCCCTGCGGCGACTACTCGGACACGCTGTACTATCTGGCGCGTCTCGAACGCTCCCGCGGCGATCTGGCCAGCGCCGAGGAGCGACTCACCGAAACCATCGCCCTCGATCGCGCGATTGGCAACCGACAGAACATCTCGTCGTCACTCAAACTGCTCGCCGAAATCGCCGCCAAGCAGGGCGGCGATGACCGCGCCGAGCGCTACTACCGTCGAAGTATCGAACTCAAACGCGAAGTCGGCGACCGCCCGGGGTTGGCGAAGGCCCTCTACGGGTACGGTGACCTCGTCCGATCCGGCGGCGATACCGACGCCGCCGAGAGGGCCTTCGAACGGAGCCTGGAGCTCGCACAGGAGAACAATATGCGCCGTCACGAGGGGCGTGTCCTCGGTGGACTGGGCCGTCTCGCCCTCGACCGTGCGGACCTCGACGCCGCTGCCGATCGGTTCCGCGACCAGCGGGCGATCCACGCGGATCTCGGCTACCGGCGCGGCGTCGCGGACGCGACCGCCGGGCTGGGTGACGTCGCGACCGAACGAGACGCGCTCGAACGGGCGCGTGAACGCTATCGCGAGAGCGTCGGGGAGTATCGCGAGGTCGGCGACCGGCGTCGCGCCGCGGAGCGGATGGACGACCTGATCGAGGTCTGTCGGGCGACCGGCGACGAGGCCGCCGCTCTAGAGTGGGCCGAAACCGCCGTTGCACTCTGTTCCGAGGCGGAACTGCCAGACCTGACGGAGACGTTTCGTGACCACCGCGACGCTTGCGCTCCCGAGAGTGGGCAGGACGACTGAGACCAGCGGACAGGGACTGGCTATCGTCGTAGCAAAGTCACCTGGTTCGCTCTCAGCTCCCAAAGCTGGACGGTTCCGGCGAGTGACGAGACCAAGGCGGCCACCCGTCGTGAACAGCAGTGTGAATTTTGATTAACTGAATTTCTGCCCCTGCCTCGTTGCGTCCCATTATCGGAACACCCGTCGACCAAGCCACTACAACCCGAGGTCCCAGCGCTGACTTGTATGCCGCTTCAACTCGTCGCTCGCGCGGTCGGAGATACGATACGTCCGACCCTGCTCGACGACGGCGCCCGCCCGCTCTAGATGTTCGAGGTGAGCGTACGCCTCGCCCGGCCCATGGAGGATGTGAATGCCGTCCAGATCCCCGAACAACTCGGCGCTAACCTCCCACGTGTCGAGCGGGCCCGATCCTTCGAGCACCTGCAGCACGCGCAGCGCCCGTTCCTCGTGATGGTGGATGATGTGTTCGGCCCGGGCGGTCGGATCGTCGATGGGGTCACGATGGCCGGGCCATGCGCGAGCGTATTCCGCGTCCGCGATGGCCCGGAGTGCGCGAAGATACTTTTCGAGCGGTTCGTCCACCCGTACGTCAGCACCGCCGACGTTCGGTGTGTACTCGGGGAGCAGTGCGTCCCCCGTGAAGACGACGTCGGCCCCGTCGAGGGTCGTCTCGAACAGGCACAACCCCGCAGCGTGCCCCGACGTGTGGACGACGCGCAGGTCGTGGCCGTTGACGGCGAACGTATCGCCGTCCTCCATCGGAGTCACCTCCGGTGAGTCATCCATCGACGGCAGGGCCATCCGTTCCCGGAGCGTGGCCTGTTCGGGGTCCGGGATCCCCCACTCGTCGAAATACCGCTCCTGCATTCCGTGTAAGGCTTCCCACTCCTCCACGTCCCCGGCGACGAGCGGAGCGTCGTCGGCGTGTACGTACACTTCCGCGCCACTTCGCGATTGGATCGCTCCGGCCAGGCCGGTGTGGTCGGGGTGCCAGTGGGTCAGGAAGATCCGGTCGATATCCTCGATGGCGACCCCGTGGTCGGATAATGCCTCTTCCAACTGCGCTCGTGTCGCATCCATCCAGTCGCCCGTATCGATGAGCACCGTTTCGGGCCCGTCGTCGAAGAGGTACGCGTTGTTGTTTCCCTCGAACGCGGAGTTCGACAGCGTGATACGGTCCATACCAACCGTAACCAACCCCTGGGTTTTGGTTGTATCGTCGGAGCCAGGTGACCCTCGTCACGACGACCAGTGTGGATTGATGTCCCCTACTGAGATGGGCCGGTATAGCGAAACGAACCGGGTTTGAAACGAAATCATTCACCGGATCGATACTAACGGTAAGTACGTTTCAAACTGTCTCGGGAAAATCAGCTGATGGATAAGGTGGTAAACTGAACACCACAAACCTGCGCGAATGAAGCCTTTCTGTATAGGGATTCTACATAATCCCGGATGTGAGTGAGAATGTCTCCTAATAACGATCCCGCTGACGAGTCAGGAGAACAGTCACTAACTGATATCCCCTTATCCCTTGACGCGATTCTCGACATTCTGGCGAATCACCGTCGTCGATTCCTCTTGGAATATCTGTGGGACCAGCCCGAGAATGTCGGGTCCTTTGAGGAAGCAACTAAATATACAGTGCTGAAAATGGGGCGAAAGCAAGGTGTACAACCAAATCACGACGACGTTCAGGTTGATCTCCAGCATCACCACCTACCAAAGATGGCTGACGCTGGCGTCATTGAGTACGATATCCGGAGTCAAACGATCCGCTATCACGAAAACGAACGCCTCGAGACGGCCTACGAACGAGTGAACGAGCTTACCGTGACCTGACCTTCGAACCGTTGCCCGTCTACTCTATTCTTCCGGCTTTTCGACACAGACGGAGCCGTCACCGCTGACGTTGACTACGTATCCATTGTAGGAGAAGGACAAGTGTCCACGTCTTCGTTCGTTGGACGGCGTGGGGGCAAAGACTCTGTCTATGGCATCCGGGTCGATTACTTCGTACAACGGGGGAGTAAGTTCCATCGGGTCGACGCTCTCTGCTTTGGCCATCGCTTCAACTACCGATTCGCTAAGATTCCCGGCCTCTGCTGTTGCGGTCTGAACCTGGTTCATTGAACCACCGTACGCCATCCCCCTTCTTGAACCTGTCGTCTATTGTACATTTCGCAGACTGGCTTAAGAGCGACTGCGAATTACCCAGTGTCCCCCTCGGTCGTGTACTCCTTTCCCAGATCGTCAAAAGGCTGGGTCCGTTCCCGCTTCATCATCTCTATCCGTTCAATAGTAACACCAAGTTCTTTCAGTTCGTCGAGGGCTGACTCGATATACTTCCGTGAGTAGCCCACCAGTTCGATAGCGACGTTCTGTTTGTTGGTCAGCAGTTCCCGAATGCTCACTACCCCCGACACCGCAAGAATCTGTTTGCCCAGTGTCCCCCGACGCCCGTACGGAACTGTGCCGATGGCGAGCAGGTGGTGGTCCAGCCCAGCCTTCTCATAGTTGACGGTAGGGTGATATCCAGTTATAACACCGTTTTCCTCCAGCTTCTGGATCCGATTCCCGACCGTACTGGAGGAGACACCTACCTTCTCAGCTATACCAGCCGTCGTATTGTCCCGGGCATTCTGCTGGAGAAGATACAGAATGCCTTTGTCGACGTTGTCGAGTTTATCCAGAACCATTGCTAAACTTCACAGGCCGCATTCTGAAGTGCTTTGGCCCCACCCTGCCCTACAGCCATTACACGAGTGCCATTTTCTATCGATGCATCATCTGTACAGGGTTATTGAGATACGCCCTCTGTTATCGGAGGTGACCGTACTCTCCGATAAGTTCCAAGCTCCCCTGTCGAATCTCCTTGGACCAGGGAGAGGGGAGCGGACGAACGGCAGTGGGGCGGCCCGGTCTCAGATTCGTCGCGCTGACGTACCTTCTCGGCCAGCGATGCAACCACGAACCTGCGCCGGGCGTTGGCGAGGAGTTCGAAGAGGGCGTCCGTTTCTACGTCGAGTTTCCTAGGAACGAATAGTCAGTTTTCGTGTGTTCTTTCACCACCTGCTTCTATGCCGCCACGCTGAAACGGGAACTCAGTAGATCGACCAGCGGCGGCTATATCAGTTGTCCTTCCAGATAAGCCCGTAAATCATCGCGTCCAGCACTACGTCCTCGGCTTCGTTCTCACAGGTAACGTCCCACGTCAACTCGAAGCGGTCGTCCCGTTCGACGACGGTCTCGTAGGTCGCATAACAGACGACTCGCTCACCCGTGTACACTGGTTGGTGGAACTCGAACTCCATTTCCGTCGCCAGCACCTCGTGGTCACCACCTAACTTGGTGGGCATCGTTGCCGTCAGGAGGCCCTGAACCATCACTCGGCCGTCGTCGTCCGGTTCGACGTGTCGGGGCTGGTCATCACCGGAGAGAGACGCAAACTGTTGGACCTCTTCGACGGTGAACGTCCGTTCGTACGTGATGGTCCGTCCCTGCTTGGGTTCCTCCATCGTCCGAATCTCGGGGCTCCCGAGGTTAAAATATCCGGAGACAGGCGTCGTCCGCAGCCCCTGTCAACCCCGCCCCCAGCGATCCCCCGCCGCCCTCGCTCTTGTGACCAGACCTTGTCAGCAACCGCCGGATGCGTGGAATTGGGTTGGTCCTGTGAGCGGTTAGACCCTCTTTGGGGAGTTAGCGGTCCGGGGCATCACTCACCGCTGTCACCAGCAGTTTCCGGGGCTTCACCGGGGATACGATCCCGACTCGTAGAGTGCGCTCCGCCGGCGTTTCTGTGGAAGAGAGAATTGAAAGTGGGTGTCGTGGGGCAGCGGCACGAACGACTTGGAGTCGGTCCGCTTTCGCGCCGGGCATGGCCGTATCACACGGTTGGACAAGCCGCGCCAGAGCCCGGGTCGACGCCTGTCTCGTACGTGCCGTTAGAGGGTACGTCGACGGAAGAGATATAGATTCGGCTGGTAACAATGTTCATCAACGAACTACCATAGTAGAACCCGACTGCTCCCGAGAATTATCAGTATCCTATCCGAATCCGGTGCCGTGCGTCGCCGCAAGCATCTCGCCCTCACAGCCGGCTTGGCTGCCATGGCCGACTGCTCGGAGGACGGGCCACCCGCCCCGGCGTCGTTCGAAGTCGCCAGCCTGGATGCGCCGGCGACGATCGACACGCAGTCTGAAGCGGCGGCCACGGTGTCCGTCGGATCCTTTCTCCCGTTGCTGTAGTGGCGGAGACGTTGGTCTATTCCGAAACGACTTCGCGTTGAACACATGGCCACACCGTTGTACGTGGTGAGTACGCGAATCCAACTCGCAAATAGCTATATCCGAGTGCATCAACCAGGGCGAGTTAGCCATTATCTGCCATACAAAACGCCACGGTGAGTCGGTTGGATCTCCGGTGACAGTATCGACGAATCCCCCAGAGGGAACTGTATCGGTCGGGGGCGAGCCCCGAATCACGAGGCGACCATGCAGATCAGACATGAGCATAATCGCTGAGCTTACGATCCCGACATCGGAGTTCGCGCTTGGGCAGACACTACAGGCGATACCCGACATCACAGTCGAGTTCGAGCGGGTCGTCACCCATAGCCAGGAGTGGGTAATGCCGTTCCTCTGGGTGAAAACGGACGATATGGAAACCGTACACCGCGAGATCACCGCCGATCCCACGGTAGAAGAGGCCACCGTCGCCGACCAGTTCGACGGGGTCGTTCTCTACCAGATCCGCTGGAGTGCGGAGATCCGAGAGTTGATCAACGCGATCTTCGACCAGTCCGGCGTCCTGATAGAGGGGACTGCCAACGCGTCCAACTGGGACATACTGGTGCAGTTCGACAATCACCAGAGCCTCGGCAAGATCAAGGAGTACTTCCAGCCGGGACGGACTGCATTCACGCTGGAGCGACTCTATTCGCCCGAGACACCACGGGAGGTGGAGTTCAATCTCACGGCTGCCCAGCGGGATACGCTCGTCATGGCGATCGAACGGGGCTTCTTCGAGGTTCCCCGGGAAACGACGCTAGAGGACCTCGCCTCGGAGCTGGATATCACCAGCACCGCCGTCTCGGAGCGTCTCCGCCGGGCGATCTGCACGCTGGGGAAGAACGCGCTGAGTATCGAGGACGAGATCGAGTAGGGACGGTCAGGCCGACCGGATAAACCCCTTGAGTGAGACGGCCACGGACTGTTCGCTACGGAGGGTGTACTGCAGACCGTAGTAATGGCCCGCAAGAACGACCCTGTAGAGATCAGTAGCCTCGCCCCGACGGGAGAATCCAGTGCTGAGCACCGTATCGAGTGTACCGACGACGCGTGTCTGTACCGTCTTTCCGACACGGAGAAGCCGAGTGAGGGAGTCGCCACCGCGGTCAACACCCACCTCGAACGCACCGGGCTTGATCTATCGCTCGCTGAGCAGACGCCGCTCTACGACGCTATCGACCCCGACGCGTTGAATAGCCTCTTTTCGCCCCGCGACGCCCCAACGCAACAGATCTCGTTTTCCTATCACGGGTATAAAGTAAGGGTCACCGGTGACGGAGTGATCTTTCTGGACAGAGGGGACGACATCGGAAGTAGACGGTAGGGATATCGCCCCTTCTTCCGGATCGTATCTCTCACTGGACTAGCCGTGTGCGGAGGCTTCTCAACGAACACCTGACTCGACGGGGCCGTTACGCTCGCACCATCCGAACTGGAGATTCGGATCCATTACCGGATCGTCACCCACGAACTCGCTGAAATCATCCGGCTGGGCGTCATCCCTGCCGGTTGGATTGCTGTTCGGAGAAGCCTGCTTGTGATACGACCGTGCCGATGATACTTGGATCGGGAGAATGGAACCGGAGGGAGTCTATCAAGCCGAAGACCCATTCGGACTGTTGACGAGAACCCATTTATCACTACGGATTCAACCCGTTAGCTATGGCGGAAACGCTCACAGCCCTCTCCCAGCGGAACGAAACGTTCTGGATCGGTTTGGTCGTATTCCTTCTCGGGGTGGCGACGCCGGAGAATCTCCTGCTCGGAGGTGTTGCGCTCTCGAGGGCGCTGATCGTGCTTGGTGGAGGAATCCTTCTGGTGAGGCTCTTTGTCGGTGTCTATAGAATCCTCAAGACGACGGCGGAGGCAGGGACGGACGGATATCGTGATGGGAAGCGTCCCGACGAGTAGACGAACCGTCTCTACCGTCCTCGGAGACCGACGGAATCGTGCGAATTTCGAAGCCTCAGACGGTTAACTTCCTGTTAACTGATAACTACAGCGTCTCAGGTAGATTCATTTCTGCGCGCTAATTATCGGCGACCATGAAGTGGACGACGTTGCTCGCGGTCGGATTATTCGTTCTTGCCTGGCTCATGATGATTTATCGATCACGGAAAGATAGCTGGCATACGAGCCGAATCGTCGGGATGTTTGTTTTCCTCGCTGGTGCTACCTGTGGAGTGTTTCTTGACAACTTGCTTTCCGCCGAGTCGTCGCTTCTTCCGTGGATAGAACCTATCTCAGCCGTAATTATGCTCGTCGGGCTATACATCGCGTGGGGTTGGAAATCCGAAGGGGACAACCCTCAGACACAATAGATGCAAGCTCCGTATCCACCGTCGTCGGAGACGACGGATTCGGCGCGGACTTTCGAGGCCTCAGACGGTTGATCTCTTGTTTAGCGTAGCCGGCAGAGCAGAACCAGCATACGGCATCGGGATCCGTCTTCTCATCGATAGATCAACGTCCCGACAGTGGCCGGACTAGTTGCGGACATGGTGGTGGGTGTACGCCTGCGCCGCACTCGGTTCCTACGGGCCGTCGTGGTCGTGGTGGCGCGAGGCGTCGCGTTCGACGCCGTGGAACTCGAAGCGCGCGCCGCCGGCGTCGCTCTCCGTGAGCGTGATGTCCCAGCCGTGTGCCGACGCGATATCGTGGACGATGTTCAACCCGAACCCGGTGCCCTCGTCGTGCGTCGTGTACCCCACGTCGAACACCTGGTCGCGGTCCGCTTCGGGGATCCCCGGCCCGTTGTCCGCGACGAAAAACCCGTCGTCGAGCACGCCGACCGTCACCGTCACGTCCGCGCCGCCGTGCTGTCTCGCGTTCCGGAAGAGGTTCTCCAGAAGCTGGCCGAGTCGGCTCGGGTCACACGCCACCGTCCCGAGGCCGTCCTGGGTGTGGAGTGTCGCCGAATCCGTGCCCGCAACCCCCCAGGCGTCGTCGACGACCGCCGCGAGGTCCGCGGTCTCGAACTCGTCGATGTCCGCGCCCTGCCGGGCAAGCGTCAGGAGGTCCTCGATGAGGGCTTCCATCCGGTCGAGGGCGTCGCGCACCTGCTGGAAGTCCGCCTCGTCGCCGCTCTCCCGGGCGACTCCGAGATACCCGTCCGCGAGGTTCAGCGGGTTCCGGAGGTCGTGGGACACGACCGCAGCGAACTTCTCGAGTCGCTCGTTCTGTCGTGCGAGTTCGCGCTCGCGGGCCGCCAGGAGGTCGACCAACTCGATCGAAGCGATGGCGTGACCCATCGACTCGCCGACCTCGGAGAGGACGTCGCTCTCGCGCTCGTCGAACACGTTCCGTCGGTCCGCGTAGATGCTGAAGAAGCCGTAGACGGTGTCGTCGTGGACGACCGGGACGACGGCGAGCGACTCGACGCCGTGTTGCTCGAAGAGCTCCCACCACGGCTCCATCGACGGGTCGGCGTACACGTTCGGGACGGTCTGGATTTCGCCCGTCCGGATCGCTTTCCCGCCCGCGCCGCCGCCGGTTTCGCTCTCGTCAACCGTGACGACGATGGACTGGACGTAGTCGTCGGGGAGGCCCGCCCACGCCGTCGGCCGGACGACTTCCTCGGCTTCGTGGTAGCGCCCGATCCAGACGCCGTCGTACGGTTCGGACTCCGCGAGGCGCTCGCAGACTGCCTGCTCGAGTGCCTCCCGGTCGTCCGCCTCGACCATCTCCTGTGTCGTGATGCGCAGCGTCTCGTTGATCCGGCTCAGTTGGGCGATCGAGCGCTGCTGGACGATCCGTCGCGCGTCGTAGACGCCGACGAGGAAGCCGACGAGCACGCCGAACGGCGTCACGCCGAAAAGCGGCGCGAACTCGCCCGGTACCGGGACACCGAAGATATCGACCGTCGGCGGCAAGGTGAACCCCCGAGCGAGGACGCCCGAAAGGATCCACGCATCGAGCGCCACGATGGCGACGATGCCGCCCACCGTCCACGCGAACGCGCGCCCGGCGAACTCGGGCGGGACGAGGCGTTCGTCGGCGACGGCGACGCCGACCACGACGACGGCGAGCGAGGCGACGAGCGGGACGGCGCTGAGCGCAACGAGGATCGGCCGTTCGTGCAGGACGAACACGCCGCTGAGGTGGATAACGACGAAGACGGCCCCTATTGCGGCGATCAGTCCGCCGACGACACGGGATAAAAGCCCGGATATTATCGGGGGCTAGGGGTGTCGGGTAGATGACACCCGGAACGGGGAGTTTGCGACTCCCGGGGTCCAGCAAGGGAGTCGTCGAAATCGGCTACATCAACCGACATGGACGGAACGTTGAACGGGCATCCTCGCCGTCCGCAGTCCGTCTCACTGGTCTCGCCCCCCGACTGGTGCACTCGTGGCCAGTTGCCCCGGATGGGGGAAGACGAACCCCCGCCTACAAACGCCAACCAGCGGGGTACATCATTTCGGGGCGGACGGGCTGACCGAACTGGGGGCATCGTTGATAGTGAACAAACTCCACGCTACCGTTATAGAATCTTTCATAAGATCGCCAACGGTTCACCGCGGCAGTGATTCGTGTTCCATCGTCGAGTTTGTCCCTCTCCCAGGTTGCGGAGTCGAGATTCGGATCAGGTGTTCGTATCGAAGTGCGACGCCAGTCCGTCCGAACTGCTACTCCGGGGTCCGCAACCGGAGACGGACTGTCGTCCCACCCCCCTCGGCTTCCTCGACTGCGACCATGCCGCCCGACAGTTTGAGGACCCAGTAGACGTACCACAATCCCATTCCCGTCCCGTGGTTCAACGGCTCGACCACCTGAGTCCCCTCCAGGATCGCTCGCTCTTCGGCCGGCAGTCCAGGCCCGGAGTCCCGAACCGCCACTACCACCTGGTCGTCAACGGCCTCGACGGAGACGACCACTCGCGGCTCAACGCCGCCGTCGTGGATGATGGCGTTCGTGATCACCTCCTCGAACGCCGTCGCCACCGCGGGAATCACGCTTACTCGCGTCTCGTCGTCGACACCGGACTCGACGGTGATTGCAGCAGCCGGGTGGTCGGCCCGGACAGCATCGACCGCCTGCTCGAGGAGCGAGTTGATAGCCCTCGGTTCAACGGCCGGGCGCTCGTTTAACAGCGCGACGATCGCGCGGTGCGTATCGGTCACCGACAGCAACTGGTCGGCCTCCTCGACGATCATTCGGGCGGCCGCGGCCTGCTCCCCGCTTGTCGTCTCGGCGAGGTCCTCGGCTGTCCCGCGGATGATGCTCATCTGATTGGCCAGGTTGTGCCGCAACACCCGGTGCAACACCCGCAACTGGCGGGTCGCCTCCACCCGATCGCTTACGTCCTGCTGGAATCCGACGTAATTGCTGATCCGCCCCGCCTCGTCCTCGACTGGCGCGATAGAAACCCGGTTCCAGAACTCCGTCCCGTCCTTCCGGTAGTTCCGCAACTCCACGGACACCGGTTCGGCGGCGTCTATCGCCCGGCGCATCTCGGCAACGGGGGCCTCAGAGGTGTTTTCTCCCTGGAGGAACCGACAGTTGTGGCCCAGGGCCTCGTCGGCGTCGTACCCCGTCAACTCCTGAAACTGCTCGTTGACGTAGATGAGCGGATTGTCCGCTTGATCGGGGTCCGAGAGCGTGATACCGATGGGGGCAGCCTCGATGGCGCGATACGTGAGTTCGAGTTCGCGTTCGCGTTCCCGGCGGTCGGTGATGTCACGGGTGATCCACAGACGGCCGAGGTGGTCGCCGCCCTCGCTGGTAACCGGGCGGGAAATGCCCTCGACGACCCGTCCGTCAGTCAATGCGAGTTCCTCGTGGACGGACTCGGTGGAGGTGGGCGTCGACCGTTCGGCGACGTGGGCCACCGCCGCCGGGTTCGCAAGCATCGGCTTGATGTGATTCCGGACGTCTGCGAGCGTGCCGGAGGCCAGTACGTCCTCCGGGAGGCCCCACAGTTCTCGGAACCGGTCGTTGTACGAGCGAATATCGCCGTCGGTGTCGACGACCAACAGCCCGTCCGGCATCGACTCCTGTTGGGCCTCCAGGAGCGACCGCTGATACTCCAGTTGTTCCCGCTGGCGTGCCTTCTGGTGGTTCGAGTACGCCCGGTGGAAGATATCGGCGATGTGGGTGGCCAACTCGGTCTCTGTGCTGGTCCACTCGCGTGGGTGGTCCGTCTGCTCGTGACAGACCATGCCGATGATCTCCCCTTCGTCCCGGATGGTCGCGTCCAGCAGCCCGTAGATGTCGTTCGGCTCTAAGTAGTCAGCGGCGAGTTCACTGGTACGCTCGTCGCTGCGGGCGTTGGTCGCTGCCAGCGACCGATGCGACCGTAACGCCTCGATGTAGTCCGGCACCGCGGCTGTTGGGAGTGGCAGGAGCGAACCGTGGGTGTCGGTCGCCAGGTCGTAATGGTCGAGGCAGGTAACCCGGTCGGCCGTGTCGTCGAACAGCCAGACGTTGACGCGGGGAACGTCCAGAACGCGAGCGGCAGTTTCGGTGATGGTCCGGGCCGCGGCCTGAAGGTCGCCCTCGACGATCGGATCGGCCGTGATAAGCTCCAGCAGCCGCTGATGCTGGGAGGATCGGGGAGCGCCGTTCGAGGGCGAGTCGTGCGGCATCCTGAAGTCCACGTAGTACTGGTGCTGGATTATTCTTTCGGCTGATACAAAAGGAGTTTAATATCCCATGTTTCACTAGCCTTAGACAGCAACGGGGGAGAACGCCAAAGCGGTTTGTTCGAGTCGACAAGTTCCCCGCTACCTGAAGGGATTATCCCCCTTGACCACCGAGGATCTGTATGCAGTGGCACGAGCAGTCGAGGAGCGCACCGAGAAACGAGGGCGTACCGGCCCGAACTCGAATGCCGGGAGGGGACTAGCGTGGCTGCTGACCCACTCCCGAACGAGCACCTTTCGCCACTCGCCACGCTCGTCGACGAAGTGCTCGCAGGCGTGGGCTACGAGATGGCGGCCGCGACGGACGCGATAAACGACGCCGTCCCGGGCTACGGCGGCCTCTTCGATCCGGAGACCACGTCGGACGAGTTGCGTGCCGCGCTCGAAACCCTGCTGGAGTCGGGACTCGCCCGACCACCCACCGCCGAAGCGACGGGCGACGGGTTCGTCCTCTACGTCGACGGGAGTTCCCGCGGCAACCCGGGCCCAGCGGGTGCGGGCGCCGTCATCATGGACGCTGCCGAGAACCAACTCGCGCGTCTGGGCCGTCCCGTTGGGTCCCGGGCCGGGAACAACACCGCCGAATACGTCGCCCTCCAACTCGGTCTCTCCGAACTGCTGGCCCGCTACGAGCCGGCACAGCTGGAAGTGCGTATCGACTCGATGACGGTCATCCGGGACGTCTGGGGTGGCGAGGACCCGACGGAACCGGGCGTCGAGACGTACAGCGAGGCCGTCGCGACGGCACTTTTGCGTTTCCCGGACCACCGGTACACGCACCTGGCCGACAGCGACCCGAACCCCGCCGACGCGTTGGCGACGGTGGGGGCCGATATCGCGGCCTTCGGGCCTGGATAGCGGCGTTCCGTCGTTTCGTGTTCCAATTGCCCCGCTCGGGAGAGCGACGGATCTCTCGGGGACTCCGGTCAGTCTCGCTCGGAGATCTTCTGTGGGCTTTCGGTTATCCGGGTGCGGTCGGTTGTGCCCTTCGTCGACATTCGATACTCGATTCCTTGCCGCGTGACTTCGAAGAGGAGATACCGTTCGTTCCCTTCCTCCGGTTTCCACGTGACCGCTTCACGAGGGCCGTTTTCAACGCTAAGGACGACGGTAGGGGCCGACTCGCTGTCGATGACGTTCTCGGACACCCACGTCGCACCGGGCCCGACCTGTCGCTCCAGTTCGGAGTCCTCGAATTCGATTCTCACTGTAACGTCCGCGTTCACACTACTTTCCACGCCTACGTCCATCGCGGAACCTTCCCGTCCCCATGGAGCGGGAGCACCGTCCCCGGCAGTAGTGGTGTCCGGACTCGATGACGGGATGACGTTCATGCATCCAGCAGAAACTATCGAAAGACCAACTGCGAGGATCCCCCGACGAGAGGACATACGGTGGCTACTTGGAGGTGCCTGTATAGGCTTTCGGGTCGACATCCCGGAGGCTTACAGACGTGAATCCTCAAAACGATGCCCTGTATCTACCGCTATCGGAGAAACACGGGATCCCCGGCGCGTTTCGAGTTACTCTATAGTGAATCGGCTGTTCAGTAGAGGGGCGAATTGAATATGGATCCCACCCCGAACGGGTAATCCCTCCCCACCACACGGCTCTCGGGCTATGCGGACAGCTATCAGGAGTACTCGGAAATACGTCGACGCTCACGGACGTATACCGGCCCCGACAAAAGAAACACCCGTCCGTGCGTCGAACCGGACGGCATGCCCGACTACGACATCGTCGTACTCGGTGGGGGAACGGGGAACAGAGTCGCCGAGGCGGCGGCCGACGCGGGGATGGAGACGGCGCTCGTCGAGCGCGGTCGCTTGGGCGGCACCTGTCTGAATCGGGGTTGCAACCCCTCGAAAAAACTCATTCACCGCGCGGACGTCGCCGAGGCGGTCCGTCACGCCGACGAAGTCGGCATTGAGGCATCCGTCGACGACGTCGCGTTTGCGGACATCGTGGCCGACGTGACGGAGACGGTCACCGAAGCGGCGGAGGAGAAGGCTCGCCGCGCGCGCAATCGGAGCGGGCTTACCTTCTACCAGGCAGAAGGGCAGTTCGTGGACGCGCACACCGTGGAAGTCGCCGGCGGCGACGGGTCGAGCGGCGACCGACTCACGGCGGAGCGGATCGTCCTCGCCGGCGGATCGCGGCCGATGGTGCCGGACTCCATCGACGGGACCGACGAAACACCCTTCCTCACGAGCGACGACGCGCTCCGGCTGGACACGCTCCCGGACCGGCTCGTCGTGGTCGGCGGCGGCTACATCGCCGTCGAACTGAGCCACTTCTTCTCCCAGATGGGCAGCGACGTAACGATCGTCGGGCACGGCGAGACGCTCGTCGACCGGGAGGACGCGGCGGTCGCACAGCGACTCACCGAGGCGTACCGGAAGGAACACGAACTGCACCTCGGGTTCCGCGTGACTGCGGTGGCTGAGGACGACGGCGAGCGCGTGGTCACCGCCGAAACCGAGGACGGCGAGGGGATCGAGGTCCCCGGCGACCGGCTCTTGATCGCGACCGGGAGGACACCGAACAGCGACAGCTGGAACGTCTCGGCGGCCGGTATCGAGACCGACGGGAAAGGGTTCGTCGAGACCGACGAGCAACTCCGCACGTCAGTCGACAGCGTCTACGCGATAGGCGATATCGCGGGCAACTACATGTTCAAACACTCGGGGGACAAGGAAGCCGAGTACGTCGTCGGGAACGCCGTACACGGGCGTGAACGGTCGGTCGAATACCCCGGAATGTCCCACGCCATCTTCGGCTCGCCACAGGTCGCCAGCCTCGGGCGGACCGAGAGCGACATAGACGACGGAGTCGACTACGAAGTGGGGACCTGCGCCTACGACGACACGGCACTCGGCGCTGCGCTGCGTGACCAGGGCGGCTTCGCGAAGGCGCTCGTGGGGAGCGACGGCGAGGTGATCGGCTGTCACGTGATCGGGCCGGAGGCGTCGACGATGATCCACGAGGTGAACACCGCCGTCGCCGCCGGTGCCGACGCCGAACGGATCGCGGAGACGATCCACATCCATCCAGCGATATCGGAGGTCATCCAGGGGGCTTTCCGCGACGCCTGCGACCTTGGCTCTCCCGGGATTTGATCAGCCAGGACATGGCGTCGAAGCACTTCCACGACCCGTACGACCAGTCGACGATGCTTCGCTTTCCCCGCCGACACTCGGTCTCGGTATATGCAATCACGGAAACTTCAGTCAAAGAGTCGCCTTCAAACCCGGCGATGAGACTGGCGAATATCTCCGCATCCCCTATCGGGATCGAGACCCTCCGTCCCGGTTCCGAGAACGGGAAGGTCGTCCGTTGACCCGTTCGACTCGACAGCTATTTCACTTGCCGCTCTCGGCGGGGGGATTATAAAATATCTGTAATTATAACTAATACTCAAAAACATTTTTAAACTCACTAACCAACTGTTTAGCCACATGCCCGATGCATTCCTCGTCAAACAGCGGATCGAACCCGGGAAGACGGAGCGTGCAAAGGAGGTCTTCCGAAGCGTCGGGGAGATCAAAAGCTCCGACGCAGCGCAGAACGTACTGAAAAAGGAAGGTGTCCACACCGAGTCCGCGTTCCTCCAACGAACCGATGACGGGGAGTACGTCCTATACTACATCGAAGCGGAGGACGGCGGAGAGGTCTACGACGTCTATCAGGAGGTCATGGCCGATCCGGGAGGGGAAGCAGAGGGGCTCGAGGAGTTCTTGGAGGAGTTCCAGGACGTGGTCGCCGGTGATCCTTTCGTCGCCGACGTGGAGTTCCTGTACCACGTAACCACGCCTGATCGTCCCTGATCTAGAATGGCGGACGATACTGACCGTCCGGAGAGCCACGAGGAGATCATGTGGGCCACCCATCAGGCACTCTGCACGCACGGATACGCCGACCTGACGATGCGAAAGATCGCCGCGGAGTCATCGAAAAGTCACTCGCTGCTCGCCTACCATTATAATACCAAAGACGAGTTGATAGCGGCGTATCTGGATTTCCTCACCGACCTCCTACACGCCGATCTCGAAGAGACGGACGGTGCTGATCCGCTAGAGCGTCTCGAGGGGTTCCTCGACTACTTCACCGTCGGAACCGAGGTGTACCCCGAACGCCTGCAGGTAGCGTTCCTCGAACTGCAGATGGTGGCCCTCAGGAACGAGGAATTACGTGAGAAGATGGCTGAACACGACACCGAGAACTTCGGCCTTCTAGCGGGGATCATCGACGACGGTATTGAACAGGAGGTGTTCCGCGCGGACATCGACAGCGAGGCGTATGCAAAATTCATCCTGCTCTCCGTGATGGGAGCGAGCGAACACGAGACAACCACCGGGATAGAAGGCCTCACGGACGACGTGAGGGCCCTGTTACGCACGGACGTCGTTGAGGCGCTGCTCATCGACTCATCCGGTGACAGCGATTCACCGTTCTCGTAACGACTACGGGGCAGTTCAGATCACTCCGTGAAGCGAACTACCTCGGTCACACAACTGAGGTCCTAGCAGAGATAGGTAGTGACTGACCGTCAGGGGTATCTATGTCACCGGCCGCTGTATTGACACTATACCACGAGCTTCGGTTGTACACCGGATCGGTGTTTCTTCGCAGACCCAAACACATTTCCCGCATCCCTCGGATCCCTCTAGAAAATGGCGGACGTCAGCCACGAGGGAGACCTCCACGATACCCTGGAGAAATTAACGCGATTACAGGAGTTCGAAGTTGACCTGAGCGAGTCCGATGCAGTGATTGCATCCGACCGGGTCGCTGTGGACACTCCCGTGAGGTGGTTAGAGTTCGAAGTGCAGGCGAACGAAGATCACGGCACTGAACACGACCGCCACGACCCATCCGAGAACGTCTATGTGAACATGTGGCTTATCGACCGGTACACTATCGTTCACACCCAGGACGGGACGGGCGAGGACGCCAGCCATAGAATCGACGTACACAAAACGCAGGCCGAGGAGCGAGCGATCGAACTGGTGGCACACGGAATCCCGGAGCGACGTGCTGAAATCGCGGCACTGCGAGAACAGGGGCTAACGTACAGTGAGATCGTGAAAGCTACTGGGAAGAACGGGCCAAACCACCGTGGCGGCGTATCGAACCACCTACAACGGTACAACGAACAGGTCAAGCAAGCACGCTGGTTAGCCGCGAATGCCCCTCCCCTCGACTTGGGCAAACCCTACGACGAGTCGGACAGCAATTCGGATTGAACGGCTCCGGTGGTCCTTACCATCGCAATCCGTTCGTCCAGATCAAGCCATCTTAAACCCCGTTTTCGGAGGGGACGAAGGGAAAACGGACGGGGGAATCGTGAGGTTACGACGGCTCGGAGATCTCTAGCACCTGGCCGGCGGCGATGGTCTGGCCCATGTCACGGACGGCAAAGGAGCCGAGCTCGGGGATCTCCGAGGAAGGTTCGATACTGAGGGGTTTCTGCGGGCGCACCGTGACGACCGCTGCGTCGCCGGACTGGATGAAGTCGGGGTTCTCCTCCTGAGTTTCGCCGGAGGACGGGTCCATCTTCCTGTCGATGGACTCGATCGTACAGGCGACCTGCGCGGTGTGGGCGTGGAACACCGGTGTGTAACCCGTCGTAATGACGGATGGGTGCTGCATGACGACGATCTGCGCCTGGAACGTCTCGGCGACCGTCGGCGGGTCGTCGGCAGGGCCACAGACGTCGCCCCGGCGGATGTCGTCCTTGCCGATACCGCGGACGTTGAACCCGACGTTGTCACCGGGCTCGCCCTTCGGCACTTCCTCCTGATGCATTTCGACACTCGTGACCTCGCCACCGGCGTCGGACGGCTGGAAGCTGACGTTGTCACCGGGTTCCATTTCGCCGGTCTCGATGCGTCCGACCGGGACGGTCCCGATGCCGTCGATGGTGTAGACGTTCTGGATGGGGAGCCGGAGATCGGTGTCCGTCGGCGGCTGCGGTTCCGGTAGGCTATCGAGGGCTTCCAGCAGCGTCGGGCCATCGTACCAGGGCGTGTCGTCCGAGCGTTCGGCGACGTTATCGCCCTCGAAGGCAGACGTCGGGATGAACGAGGCGTCGTCCGTATCGAAACTGACCTGCTTGAGGAGGTCCTCGACCTCGGAGACGACCTGCTTGTACTCGTCCTCGCCGTAGTCGACGAGGTCCATCTTGTTGACGCCGACGATCAGTTCGTTGATGCCGAGCGTGCGGGCCAGGAACACGTGCTCCTGTGTTTGGGGGGCGACACCGTCGTCGGCGGCGACGACGAGGACGGCGTTGTCGGCCTGGGAGGCGCCCGTGATCATGTTCTTCACGAAGTCGCGGTGGCCCGGACAGTCGACGATGGTGAAGTAGTACTCGTCGGTGTCGAACTCCTGGTGGGCGATGTCGATGGTGACGCCGCGCTCGCGCTCCTCGGCGAGGTTGTC